>DAOTYF010000016.1:0-7409 GCA_034434995.1 Anaerolineae bacterium | reverse complement strand
GGCTGGAAGCCGACTGTGCCCAGTCCCCACAGCGATGCGCAGCATCGCCGGGGACTTTGAGGCGAACCGAAGGGTCGCCCGTAGCCGGGCGATTTATCGCTCGGCAAGAAAAGTGAACCGCGATGGCCCAGCGAATCCTGATCGTCGAGGATGAACACAAGATCGCCCGTCTGGTGCGGCTGTATCTGGAGGAGGCGGGGTTCGAGGCCGTTGCCATCCACGACGGGGCGCAGGCGATCCCGGCCTTCCGCCACGAGCGCCCTGACCTGGTCATCCTCGACCTGAACCTGCCGGGCATGGATGGCCTGGATGTGTGCCGTGCCCTGCGCCGCGAATCCAACGTGCCGGTGATCATGCTCACCGCCCGCACCGAGGAGGCCGACCGGCTGATCGGCCTCGAACTCGGCGCGGATGATTATGTGATCAAACCCTTCTCCCCGCGTGAGGTCGTTGCGCGGGTGCGGGCGGTGCTCCGCCGCGCCTCCGCCGATCCCCAGCGTGCGGAAACGATCCGCGCTGGCGACCTAACCCTCGATCTGGGCAGCCACCGCGCCTGGATCGGCCAGCATGAGATGGCCCTTACCGTCTCCGAGTTCGACATCTTGACGGCGTTGGCCCGCAACGCGGGGCGTGTGTTGAGCCGCCTGCAACTGCTTGAGGCTTCCCAGGGCGTGGCCTACGAGGGCTACGAGCGCAGCATCGACCAGCACATCAAGAACCTGCGGCGCAAACTGGAGGATGAAACCGGCCACCCGCGCATCATTTACACGGTGCATGGGGTCGGCTACCGGCTCGATCCGTGGGAGGGCGGCGATGCATAGCCTGTGGTTCAAGCTGATCGCGGCCTTTGCCGCCGTCATCGCGGTGGCGCTGGGGGCGGCGACCGTCGCTGCCCATGCCATCGCCGCCCGCCAGTTCGATCTGTATGTGACCAGCAGCGGCCACCTATGGGCCGACCAGGTTGCCCCCATCCTGGCGGAGAGCTACGCCCAAACCGGTGATTGGGCCTCCGCCCAAGCGATCTTGGATGCCCCTCTGGTTGGGCCAGGCTTATCCCGCCAGGGGCAGGGCCGGGGCATGATGGGCGACCCGGAGCATATGGCGGGCATGATGGGGGGCGGCAACATGTGGGGCGCGATGGGCCTCCGGCTGGTGCTGACTGACTCCCAAGGCCAGGTTGTCGCCGATACAGCCGGGCAGCTACAACAGAAAACCCTGCCTGCGGACGTGCTCGCTCAGGGAACCCCGGTGGTGGTCGGCAATGAGGCGGTGGGCACGTTGCTGGCGGTCCGCCCGGATGCCCGCGCCCCGGCGCGTGCCAGTTTCCTGAGGGGCATCCGCCGCGCCGTGATCCTCGCCGCGCTAGCAGCGGGCGTGTTCGCCCTGGGGATCGGCACATTCCTCTCACAGCGCATCACCCAGCCACTCCGCCAGCTTCAGGTGGCTGCCCGCACTATCGCCGCCGGCGACTTGGAGGCGCGCGTCCGCGTCGAGTCGAACGACGAGGTCGGCGAACTGGCTGACGCTTTCAACCGCATGGCCGAGCGTCTCAGCGAGCAGCAGCGGCTGCGCAGACAGATGGTAGCCGACATTGCTCATGAGCTACGCACGCCGATCAGCGTGATGCAGGCCACCCTCGAGGCGATGCTCGATGGCGTCTTGGAGCCTAGCCCGGAGGAACTAGGTGATCTGCTGGGTGACGTGCGGCGCTTTGCCCGGCTGGTGGATGATCTGCGAACGCTCTCGCTGGCCGACGCCGGTCAGCTTACCCTGGAGCGCGGACCAGTGGACGTGGTAGCCCTCGCTGAACACCTTGCCGGACGGATGGCTACCCTGGCGGCGGGGCGGGGAGTGGAGTTGAGGGTCGAGGCGGAGCGCGGCCTGCCCCCCCTGACCGCCGATGAGGATCGGCTGGCCCAGGTGCTCACCAACTTGCTGGATAATGCCCTCCGGCACACCCCCTCTGGGGGGCACGTGGTGGTGCGGGCCATTCGCCAGGCGGATCATCTGATCCTTGAGGTGGCGGACGACGGCCCCGGAATCCCGGAAGCAGACCAACCCTACATCTTTGAGCGCTTCTGGCGCGGGGATCGATCCCGCAGCCGCGATAGTGGTGGGTCGGGCCTGGGGCTGGCGATTGCCCGGCAGCTTGTCGAGGCGCACGGTGGGACCGTCACTGTGGAGTCGGCCCCCGGCGCGGGCAGCGTGTTTCGCATCAGCCTGCCGTTATGATGGTTTACTGGCTGGATCGGGGGCCGGGGGCGGGGGTTGGCTGGCTAGGGTCGGGCCTGCCTCTTTAGCTGGAGCCGGTGCTGTCGGTAGTGACTGGGGCTGAGCCTTGCGCCGGGCTTGCCCTTCCGCCATCCACGCGGAGACAAACTTGTGCTGCTCCGGGCTGATGCGGTGCAGCCTCAGCAACGTATCGAGGATGTCCTGTGGTGTGAGGATCGGGCGGACAGTGTAGCCCTCCGCTTCCAGCTTTTCCCTGCCGCCCAGCCCCCGATCCAGCACCACGAGCACATCGGTGACCCGCAGCCGCACCACCTTGAGCAGCGCTAGAATCTCGAGCTGGCTGTTGCCATCGGTGATCAGGTCGTCCACCAGCAAGATGGTCTCCCCAGCCTTGTAGCTGCCCGCGATCAGGCGGCCCGCGTTGCTCTCGTTGCCCAGCGGACGGGGGTAGATCAGGGGGCGATCCATCGCTAGGCTGAGGGCCACCCCAATCGCCAGCCCGCCCATCGGAATCGCCGCCACCCGCTCGAACTTCAGGGTGGCAGCCTGGGCCTGCATGATGTGCGCCACCCTCCGCAGTGTCGCCGGGCGGCTGGCGAGCGCTTGCAGGTCCACGTGCAACGGCGACGACCCACCCGAGTGAGCGCTTGCCTCTTTGAGCTGTACCGCACCGATCTCGTGCAGGCTCATGATCAGCGATTCTTTATCAATCACGACGCTTTCCTTCGTCTCCACTCCGCATCGCTCCGGTGATACGCTGCCCGCCCGGCTGGGCGATCCACGCCTTAGTTTAACCGCCTTCTAACCGCTGATCAATCGGGGGATCACCCACCCCCAGCAAACGTGGCAGCCATCTGTTTGCGCCCCCGCGCCCTGTTTGGGGGTAGAATAGGGCTGTCATTCGCGCCCTCGGCGGCGGGCGGCCTATTGCGAACGACACGCATTGCCCCACTGCCGAGGGGGTGACACCCTTTCCACTTCACCCGGGAGAAAATGCCATGTTGTTGAGGGACCGGATCGCGATCATCACGGGCGGCGGCGGCGGGATTGGCCGCGCCGCGGCCCTGCGCTTCGCCCGCGAGGGTGCGAAGGTCGCCGTGGCGGATGTGGTCGCCGAGGCGGCTCAGCGCGTTGTGGAGGAGGTGATGGGAGCGGGGGGCGAGGCCATCGCCCTGGCGGTCAACGTCGCCGACCGCCCCAGCGTCGATTCGATGGTCGCGCAGGTGCGCGCCAAGTGGGGCCGTATTGACATCCTGGTGAACAACGCTGGGATTCTGCGCGATGCTCGCCTGATCAAGATGACCGAGGCCGACTTTGACGCCGTGATCAGCGTCAACCTCAAGGGTGTGTTTAACTGCACCCAGGCCGTTGCGCCGATCATGATCGAGCAGGAGTACGGGCGGATCATCAACACGTCCTCGGTCGTCGCGCTGTACGGCAACTTCGGCCAGACCAACTACATTGCTGCCAAGGCGGGCGTGATTGGCATGACGAAGGTCTGGGCGCGCGAGCTGGGTCGCAAGGGGATCACCGTCAACGCCGTCGCGCCGGGCTTCATCCAGACCGAGATGATCGCCGGGCTGCCGGAGAATGTGGTCAAGATGTTGCTGGAGCGGGTTCCGCTGGGGCGGATGGGCCAGCCGGAGGAGATTGCCAACGCTTACGTCTGGCTAGCCTCCGATCAGGCCAGCTATGTTAACGGGGCGGTGATCAGCGTAGATGGGGGGGTGACCACCTAGCGGGTTCGCTTCGCCAATAAGGGGCTAAGCCAGCCCCTTCGCCCGCGCCATCAGCACGCCCATTTGCAGGGCGGCGTCGATGTGCTGCCCGGCCAGGACTTCGGCATACACCGCGTCGAACGGGCGAAGGTGCACTTCCAGTTCCTCGCCCCTTTCGAGGCGTTGCGCGCCGGCGGTGAGGTCGCTGGCGAAGAACAAGTGCAGCGTCACCTTCAACGAACCGGGGAACGGGTTCAGGCTACCCAGCGGCACAATTTGGCCAGGCCGGTAGCCCGTCTCCTCTTCCAGCTCCCGCCGTGCGCCGTCCAGTGGGTCTTCACCCGGTGCGGCGCGCCCGGCGGGCAGGTCGAAGATGATCCGGCGCAATGGGTGGCGGTACTGGCGGGTCAGCACGATCCGCCGGTCGTCCGTCACAGCGACCGTCGCCACGGCATCCACTGGGCTTTCCAGCAAGTAGTAAGGCATGGTGATGCCATCGCGCTCCAGCGTCTCGATCACCACCCGCACCCAGGGGTGATCCAGCACTACTTTGCGGTCAATCGTCTGCCAGCGATCCATCATAGTCCCTTTCAGCCTGGCTGTGTAGTTTTGGCAGGAGTTGTACGGTTTCGATAAGATCAATACGCTTGCGGCCTGTGCTCAGGCCGGGCTTCCTATCCAGCCCCATTGTACCGTGCTAAGCAAGGACCTGGACATGGTCCCACCCATGCGGTTGGCTCAGCAGGGCTGCTATAGAAAGGGAAGTGAAAATGGAAGGGGTAGCCGCACTGTTGCGTAGCATCCACCCACGTCGCTTTCGTTCCTTTTTCGCGGAGTTCATCCGGCTGGAATCATCGAGCGGGATTCTGCTGATCGCCTCTACTCTGGTGGCCCTGGTCTGGGCCAACACCCGGTGGGCGGATCAGTACTTTGGCCTGTGGCAAACGCCGCTGGCGATCCGGCTGGGTAACCTCGGGTTGGATAAACCGCTGTTGCTGTGGATCAACGATGGCCTGATGGCGATCTTCTTCCTGGTGGTGGGGCTGGAGATCAAGCGCGAGGTGATGAGTGGCGAACTCTCGTCGCCGCGCCGGGCGGTGCTTCCGGCGGTCGCGGCCCTGGGCGGGATGCTCGCCCCGGCGCTCGGCTACGCGGCCTTCAACTGGGGAACCAATGCGATATCGGGCTGGGGGATTGCCGTTGCCACAGATATCGCCTTTACGTTGGGCGTGCTGGCTCTGCTGGGGCACCGCGCACCGCTGGCCCTCAAGATATTCATCACGGCGCTGGCGATTGTGGACGATATCGGTGCGGTGCTGGTGATCGCCCTGTTCTACACCAGCGCCATTGACCAGACGGCGCTGCTGGTGGCGGGGCTGGCGCTGGCGGCGCTCATCCTGCTGAACCGCGCCGGGGTCAGACGCCGCGCGCCATATGTGCTGCTGGGGCTGCTGCTGTGGGTTGCCGTGCTCAAATCAGGCGTTCACGCGACGGTGGCTGGGGTGCTGCTGGCCATGACCATCCCGGCGCGCGTGCGGGTGGACTCGGCTGACTTCCTGGCCCGCGCTCACGATGCGGTGACCATCTACGAGCGCGCTGCCGCTCCCGATCTTGATCCCCTGGTGATGCCCGTTGAGCGGCAGCAGTCTGCCGCGCAGGAATTGGAGATCGCCAGCACGGAGGCTGAGTCGCCCTTGCACAGCCTGGAACACGACTTGCATCCCTGGGTCAGCTACGCGATCTTGCCCCTGTTTGCGCTCGCCAATGCGGGAGTTCCTCTGACAGGCGGTCTGGCGGCCCTGGCCCAGCCGGTCAGTCTGGGCATCATCGTCGGGCTGGTGATCGGCAAACCGGTGGGAATCAGCCTGGCGACCTGGCTGGCAGTGAAGATCGGCCTGGCAGAGCTGCCCAGCGGCCTGGGCTGGCGGCACCTGATCGGCGGCGCGTGTCTGGCCGGGATCGGCTTTACGATGTCTATCTTCATCGCCACCCTAGCTTTTGATGACCCGGCGCTGCTCCCCAGCGCCAAATCGGGCGTCCTAGCCGCATCACTGGTAGCAGGGACAATCGGGGGGATATGGCTTACAGCCGGAAGCTCACCGGCGACGTTGTCGGAGGAGCAAGAGAGCGCCGGTTAGCCCAGCCAGCAACAGCGACCCAGCACCCATCCCAGCCCCGACCGTGCGTGGCGTGAGATCGAGGACGAAACGAGGTTCGAGCGCGGCAGGGTTGGCAAGATCAGCGGGCGCCTCCTCGACGATCAGCAGCGGTGGCCCGCCCATGATGCATTCCTCGTCGGGTGCGCAGGGGGCAGGGTCGAGGCTCAACAGGTACATCCCCGCGAGGGGATGGATGAGCTGCCCCAGGCCGGTCTGGTCGAGCAGCAGGGCCGAGCTGGCCAGCGCGGGCATCAGCGTCACCACCCGATATGGCCCACGCGCCCATACCACCCGTGTGGTGGCTTCACCCCGCGCCAGGGCGACCGTCCACATCTCAGGCCGCTCGAAGCGAACCGCCTCCTGGATGCCCGCGTAATGGGTTGTCATGGTGCGGTAGGCATCGTAGGCGGGGCGCATCGAGCCATCAGCGCGGATCATCCCGTATGGCTCGAAGCCCGGCGGCGGGGGTGGTTCATCCACCCACTTGTACACTCCGATCCGTTCCACACCCGTCGAGAGCGCCAGCGCTGCTTCCTGCAACACAAACGATGCCTGCATCTCCTGCGTCACCCGGAAGACCGGATCGTCCCATGGCTGGGCGGGATCGTCATAGGGTGGCGCATTGGTCTCATTGAGCCAAATCGGCTTGTTCAGCCCAAAATCGTTGAGCGTCTGCTGGATCGAGTCAATGATCGAGAGCGTCGTCTCCGGCTTGAAGTAGATGTGCACCGACACCACATCGAAGTAATAGCCGTGTTCGGCAGCGGTAGGGTCGCGGTGGGCGATGGTCAGCAGTTCGCGCAGGTAGTTGGGGTTGTGCCAGTACGTCAGCCCGCCCAGGTGAATCTGGGCGTCGGGATCGACCTCGCGGGCGACTAGGTACGCCACCTTGACGAGCTGGTAGTAATCCTCCGCTGTGCCCTGCCACTGCGCGCCGAAGGTGTCCAGCGGAATATCCGGCTCGTTCCAGATGATCCAGTGGTGAACGCGATCGTCATACACCGTCACCAGATAGCGGATGAAGTTGGCCCACACGTTAAGTGGGTCGTCAATGGGCAGGTACAAGCCGGAGGGCACCCCCGCCCCAGCGATGCCGTCCGTGGCCCAGGATGGCGTGTGGCTCACCAGCCCCACGATCTCCCGTCCGCTGGCGATCTCCTGGTCGATGCGCCACATGGGAGCGTGGAACCAATTCCAGTCGTCGGGGCCGTCGCGCTCGATCTCGCTCCAGTAGAAGATGATCCGCTCCCAGCCGACGTTGGCCCGGTCGGCCAGCTCCGGCGCGTGGTATGCCTCCACC
>DAOTYF010000015.1:0-1842 GCA_034434995.1 Anaerolineae bacterium | reverse complement strand
CCTCCCCCTCCCTGCGGAGCGCCGAGGAGGGCAGGGGGTCAGGTTCCGGGGCGAGGTCGTATACAAACCCATCCTCCGGCAGCAGGCTCATGCCCAGCCCGGCCCGCACCTCGTTGCGGGTGATCACCCCGGCCTGGAACAGCTTCGCCAGCCGGGTCGCCTTGTCGGTGGCCGATTCGCGCAGCGCCTCGATGCTATCGGTGTCGAACGCCAGGTATGCCCCGCGCGCGACGAGATCGGGATAATGCGCCAGCAGCGACCAGTTCATCACCTCGGCCAGATAGCCCATCTGCGGCAGGATGGTGTCCTCGTAGAAGCTGGCCTTCTGCTCACGGGCGGTGGCGTACGTGGCCGCCTCCCACGCGCCCGCCAGCGCGGCGGGCACGCCAAACGCGGCGCAGATCGCCCGCCGATCTTCGGCCCGCAGCTCCGCCAATGCCAGGTCGGTGGGCGGGAAGGTGATGGTCTGCCAGCGCAGCCCCCCGCCTACGATGCCCGTCTTCCACTTGTTGGCCGCGCCCGCGAACAGCCGCTGCCACCATGTCCGCGCCCGCTCGACCTCCGAGTCCATGAGCGGCTGGTCGGTCGTCAATAGGCCCGCCGGGCGGGCGTCGTTGGCGAAGAAGGCGGCCACGAAGCGGGCCGCGTTCAGCTCCGCATTGACCTCGCTGAGCGCCACCGAGAGGGGACTCAGCCCCCCCAGGTCGTCCAGCGGGTCGAAGTTGCGGAAGACGACCAGCTCCTGCGGCGTGAAGGTGCGCGTCTGCGAGCCGATGGTCTGCTTGTAGGCGACGATGCCCCTGGTGGGGTCGGTCACCGGCTCGACGGTCTGCGGGTTGAGCCACACCAGCCAGCGGACGGGGCTGGCACGCCCCGTTCCGTTGCCCGGCGTCGGGGCGACGGGCCTGGCACCGCTGGGTGCGCCGTCGCCCCGACCGGGCGCACGAGGAGAGAGAACCTTGAGCCAATACGCCACGCCCCAGATGTTGTAGGCCGCCTCGGTGGCGCGCAGCAGGTCGCCCAGGTTCATCACGGTGGGGTTCACGTCCTTCAACAGCCGCACCAGCGGATGATCGGGGATTGGCTCGCCGCCCCGGTCATACAGGGTCAGCGGAACCCCGGCGATGGCATCGGCACGCAGCTTGATGCAGCGATACGCCCACACCACGCTCGCGTAGGCGCGGGCCAGGTCGGAGGGCGATGCGCCCAGGTCGCGGCCCGCCCGCCGCCACGCTCCCTCGCCGATGCCGTGAAATGCCTCGAACAGCGGCCCGCTCTTGAGCGACCCGCTCTTCAGCCGCACCGTCCGTGCCGCCCCGTCGGGGCCGATCCAGAGTCCGTGTGGGTCGAGTGCCATAGTTGCTCCGGTGACAAAAGTTCCGAGTACCGAGTGCTGAGTGCTGAGTGCTGAGTGAGCTTCGTCGCCAGGCGGACGGTCTGGTAGATTGGGGGACTGAACCATCCCCCTGTGCAGCGAAGCGGGTAGCGGTTGGCGATGGGCAGTCACCAAGCACTAACTACCATCCGCCAAATACACGCGCCTCGCCCCAACGCAGGTTGCGTCGAAGCGAGGCGCCAATCTCTCGCGCTGCCTTCGTGGGGAGGGCTTCTCCCCGGCGGCATCAGAACATCCGTTCTATCTGGTCTCTATGATACGGGCGAATGGCGGGGCTGTCAAGCAGCGGCGGGGCTTTCAAACGATCTTCGAACTAGGCTGTATCCGAACGCACCACGGTGGTGGATCGCCCGATCAACGGGGGCGACGAAAGCCACTGGCAGGATGCCTGCCTCAGGGCGGTTGGGCTTATGCCATTGGGGCCAGCCTCACCCCCACCCCCGCAC
>DAOTYF010000014.1:0-68327 GCA_034434995.1 Anaerolineae bacterium | reverse complement strand
CCCCTTTTCCCCTCTCCCTCAGGGAGAGGGGCCAGGGGTGAGGGCTGGCAGGTCCGCCTGCCCACCGAGTGGGAGTGGCAGTGGATGGCGCAGAACGGTGCGGAGGCCCGGCAGTATCCCTGGGGTGACTGGGATGAGCGCCCGCGCGCCAACACCACTGAAGCCGGGATTGGCTACCGCAGCACGGCGGTGGGCATGTACCCGCACGGCGCGGCGGCCTGCGGCGCGCTGGACGTGGCGGGCAACCTGTGGGAATGGTGCCTGAATGATCGCAGCGACCCACAGGTGGTGGATGGGTTCGGGAATGGCCAGCCAAAGGTGCTGCGCGGGGGCGCGTTCGACTACCATCGGAGCTACGCCGCCTGCGCCGGCCGTGACGACGGCGCCCCGAGCGTCAGGTTCGACCGCTATGGTGTGCGGGTAGTCGTTGGCCCGCTATCCTTGCGTCTCTGATCTCTGGCGCTCTGATCTCTGAACCTCTGTAGCTCTTTTCTCCTGGGGGGTGTGGGGGGCGACGACCGAAGGTCGTTAAGCCCCCCACCGAATCCCCGCGCTAGCGGGGCCGATTTTTACGCTTTTTGCAGCGTTTGCGCCGCACCCGGCGGGGCAGCGGCGGCTTTTCAGGCTCGGGGTGCAGCCGCACTGGGTGGCTTTCGAAGATGTGACGGCGCAGGCCCCAGGTATCGGCGTAGCGCACGTGGTTAATCCAGCCCTGCACGCTGGCATCCAGCTCGGCGAAGGTGATCTGGCCAGCTTCGTACAGGTCAATGGTGTGTTCCAGCCGCCGCCGGAAGTTGACGGCGTTGCGCCGCTTGAGCCTGCGATGGTCGGGATACACGATGAAGCCCAGCCAGGGGATGCCGATCTCAGTGGGCGTCACCTGCGCCTCGGTCTCATGGATGGTCAGCCGCATCTGTGCCAGCCGCTCGATGATGGCTTGCTTCCAGGCCCACAGTTCGCGCCTGCTGTCGCTGAACAGCGCGAAGTCATCCACATAGCGCAGGTAAGCGCCGCGCTGCTTACAGCAGCCCAGTTCCCGCTGGACGAACCAGTCGAGGGGGTTCATGTACACGTTGCTCCAGAACTGGCTGGTCAGGTTACCGATGGGCAGGCCACGCGGCCTGCTGGCCGCGAACAGGTCATCGCCGGGGAAGTACACCATCGTGTACTCGCCGCTGAGGACGCCTGCGCCGCTGGCAAGGATCAGGTCAATCAGCCACAGGATACCCGGATCGGCGATCACACGAGCGATCTCGGCCCGCAGGATAGCATGATCCAGCGACGGGAAGTGCTGCACGATATCGGCCCGCAGCACATAGCGGTACTGACGTGAGAACACTTGTAGGCGGTCAATGGCGCGGTGCGTGCCTTTGCCGACGCGGTTAGCATAGCTATCGGGGAAGAAGCGTGTGTCAAAGACTGGCTCAATCAGGTTACACAGCGCGTGATGCACCACCCGGTCGCGGAAGGGCGCGGCGCTGATCAGGCGCTGTTTCGGCTCGTGGATGCGGAAGTTCACATACGCGCCGGGGCGGTAGGTTTTCCGCGCCAGCTCGTCTTGCAGCGCCACCAGCTTATCGGCCACCTGGTGCTCGAACCCGGCGGCGGGGGCATGGCCGCGCTTGCCCTTCGCCGCCTTTCGATAGGCCAGCCACAGGTTATCCCATGTGACGATAGAGGAAAAACTGATGCCAGAAGAAATGGTCATCCTTACCCGTACCTTTGATCTGCTGACCTGGCTGCTCCCTCACTGCGAAAAGTTCCCCAAGGCGCAGCGCTACCTGGTGGTGCAGCGGCTTGGCGATGCCGCGCTGGATTTTCAGGAAGCATTATTCCATGCCAATGCCCATCGTGGCGAGCGGCGGCTGGCGCATCTGCGCGACGCTGATGGCTGCCTGACCACGCTGCGGCTGTATCTGCGGCTGGCGTTTCAATGGCAGTGGCTGAACAGCGGGCAGTACGAGCACGTCAGCAAGATGGTCGAGGAGATCGGGCGGCTGCTGGGCGGCTGGATCAAGCAGAGTGCTGTATAATCGGGGTGCGGTGCTTCACCGCCAGGCTGCCGGATAGGTGCTGCGCGGGGGCGCGTTCAACAACAATCAGAACAATGCCGCCTGCGCCAACCGTAACAACAACAACCCGAACAACAGGAACAACAACTATGGTGTGCGGGTAGTCGTTGGCCCGATACCCTTCTTTCCCTTCAGCGAGCGGCAAAGCCGTTCAAAACCAAAAGTGGCTGGCGTCTACGGATTCCAGCCTGCGGCGAAGGCGGAAGGATAGCGCCGGTTAGTCTGGTCCGCACGGATCGAATAGGTTCGTCGGGCATATACACAAGATAGGGCACGGCCTGGATCCGCTCCCGCCGTGCCCGCCCTTTTTTCAGCGCCCCGCCCGGCTCAAAGCCGGGCGCTCGACCACCGTGCCTGCCAAGCGATGCTCCGCATCGCCGCCGCCGCAACGTGCGTCGCTGGCACAGGGTCGCAAGATATAGCGCGCGACGACTCTCCGCCGCGGGCCCCTGCTGTTTCAGCCTTCTGTGTGTCATCCAACGACCTGCTGACCGACGACATCCCGCCGCCAGAGCCTGAGCTGTGAGGCTTTCGGGTGTCTGACAGCCGCCACAGAAACCTGTGGAACAGCGGGGTGATTCCGCCCTGCCAGGCGGTCATGATCGGGGCATGGCGAAATCAGACCTGGCACGCAAATCCCAGCGCGTCACCGTCCGCATGACCGGCCCGATGGTGGCCAACCTCCGCCGGCTGGCCGGGACCGAGCGGCGCATCGGCGAGGAGATCCGCAACGCGATCCGCCTGTATCTGGATGACAAAGGCCAGATCACCGGCAGCCGCCGCTACTTCACCGGCGTGTTCCGCGATGAGGTGCGCCTGCTGCGCCGTGAACTGGGCTGGCACCTGACTCTCATCACCCTCCTGCTGGCCGAGATGCTGTCGCTCCTCATCCGCAGCACCGTCGAGATGGACGAGCAGTCGGCCAGGACCTTCACGGCCAGCGGCATCCTCAAGATCGCCGAGGAACGACTCGTCGAGAGCGGCTGGAAGGTCAGGATGCGCGTTGAGGCCGCCACCGATGACGCCGAACTTGAAGAGCAGCGCCAGAAGGACAGGGCAGGCTGATGCCCAAGCCGATCATCATCACCAGTCTGGGGTTCAAGAAGCGCGGCCAGGTCAAGGGGCTGCGCGACCTGTGCAAGTATCTCCAATACCGTGATGGGCCGGTGCGGCGCGAGGCCTTTCTGGGAGGGGAGCATCGCTACCTGGATGGCCTGAGCGATTACATCGCCCCGCAGCACCGCGACCGGAAGTGGGTAGATCGGGGGATGGGCGAGACCTACAAGCAGATCGCCAGCCGCGCCTTCGACTGGCAGGGCAGGCGGACGCTGGCTCGCACCTGGGTGATCTCCCCCGACCCGGAGTTGATGAAGCACGTCCCCGAAGAATGGCGCTTCGACGTAGTCCGCAACGTCACCGAGCGGATGGTCGAGCGGTGGTACAGCGACAACGGTTGGGGCCAGGCTGAGTACAGCTACGTGATCCACGACAAGCGCCGCGCGGCGGATGGCGAGCAGATGGTGCATGCCCATCTCATCACGCCGGGCACGATCCCCATCGACGCCGCCGAGGACCGGGGCCGCGGCAGCTTCCGGCGCGGCGGGGCTGGCGCTGACCGTCGCCACCGCCGGGGCGGGCGCGGCCATCGCCGCTGGGGCCGGCGCGAGCCTGGCCCAGGTCGCCGGCAGCGCGCTGTCCGGCATGGACAGCCTGTACTCCAGCGCCGCGTTGGGCAGCTTCATCCTGCCCGACGACAGTGCGCTCAAGGGAGCGGCGCAGGGCTTCTACGAGGGCGCACTGTCCAACCGCATGCTGGGCCCGCTGGGTGGGCTGTTCCTGGTTGAGGGCAGCTTCGGGTCAGTCCCCGGCGAGCCACGGACGCCGCCGGTCGAAGGCGCCGCCCCGCTGTACCTGCTGGTCGATCTGAACATCGAGGCGCACGGCGAGACCAGCACCGGCGGGCTGCTTGTTGAACTGCTCGACAGCGCCGGGACGCGCTACGCGCCGGTGGCCGCCGACAGCACGCTGCTGCGTTACCCGTCCTACCAGCCGCTGACGCTTGGCGCGGGGCAGGTCTACCGCGCCACCCTCGCCTTCCTGACACCGCGCGACCTCGACGCGCCGGTGCTGCATGTGGCGGCGGGCGAGGCGAGCGTCGACTTTGGCCTGAGCGATGCGCTGCCCGGCACGCTGAACGCCACTGTGCTGGATGTCGCCATCCTGGCGATGCGGACCGAGGGCGTGCAGGCCGATCCCGGCGATCTGGTGGTGCTGGCGCGGCTGTTTAACCCACACCAGCGCGCCATCACGGTGCTGGCCGCTGACGTGTTCGCCATCTTCTCGCCAGGCGTGCTCGAAGACGCCTTCCCGGTCGGCCTGACAGTGCCTGTCAACAACGGCAGCCTGCCGCTCAGCATCTCGCGTGGCGAGGCGGTGGACGTTGAGCTGCGCTTTGAGTGGAACGGCGACCCGTTCGTCGGGCTGCGGATCGGCGCTTATCAGTTCATCGCGGTGTTGCGATGAGCGCTGCCTGTTCATTCGTTTTTTCGAGAGGGTCTGAAAGGGGGTGATGGCAGGGCTTGATGTGACCTGAGCGGGCGGCGTGCGGCGCCCCCGCTACCTCACCTATGTAGACCATTCAGCTTACGGAAAGGAGAGGAGAGGATTGGACGCTATTCAGAACTTCATTCAGAACCTCGAGACAACGATGCTGGCCGTCGCCGGATCGTTCGCGGTGATCGGGGTGCTCGGCCTGGGGCTGATGTACGTTGGGTCATCCCTGCCGCTGATCGCGCAGTGGAAGCAAGACCACCCCAAAGCGTTTAACGACGTGACCCTGGGCCTGATCTTCCTGGTCGTCGCCTCCGGCGGCGGCGTGGCCGCCATTCTCGGCACGTAGCCAAGCAGGAGGCGGATCGGCGTTCTCCGGCTGGACAGGCAGGACGCCCTCCCGCCCTGCCTGCATGGATTGATGAGGAACCACCTGCTATGACAGCCTGGCAGCGATCCAAGATCACCGAACGCAGTGAGAAAGGGCTGGGGTCGGTCTCGTTCAAGCGCCTGCTGCTAGCCGGCGGCGTGGGCGGCCTGGTCGCCATGATCGGCGGACGGGTCGCCGGTTTCATCCCTTCCTGCCTGAGCGCGGCGCTGGTGCTCGGCCTGGCGCTGCTCATCACCCATCCAGTCGAAGGGATGCCGCTGCTGGTCTTCGCCCTGCGCACCCTGCGCGGGCTGGCAACCGCAGCCGGACTGCACCACACCCAGGGCGCACTCGCGCTGGCCGGTCAGATCATGCAGGTCACGCCGGACGAGGGGCTGCTGCACGCCGACGCGGTGTACCACGCGCCGTGGGAGGACACGGGGCTGGACGACCCGCTCGACGCCGGGTGGGAGTATCTGGGGCGCTTCGCCGACGCCGGACGCGAGGGATTGGCGGCGGCGGAGAACCCCTTCCAGCAGGGGGCGACCTGATGCCGACCCCGCTCCCCCTGCCCGGCGCTGCAGCGGTGTCGATTTCCCGGCGGCTCAAGCCGGCCAGCTTCCTGATCGAACCCTTCGACCTGTTCCTGTACAACGACGAGGGCGCGCTGCTGGCCCTGCAGAGCCGCTTCGCCGCCTTCCTGGGTGCCCTGGATGGCCCGGCCCGCCTGGTCACCTGGCACATGCCCACCAGCCTGCGCCCGCTCATCGACTGGACGGTTGGGGAGGCGGCCCGCACGGCCAACCCCTGGCGCACCAGCACCCTGATGGAGTACTGCCAGTGGTACGAGGAGCTGGAGCGCGCGGGCGACTTCCAGCAGGCGCTGTGCGGGTTGGCACTGTGGGCGGAGGAGGCATCGAGCGCGGCCTCGCTTGGCATGGCCGCCAGCGCCTCACTCGGTGTGAAGCTGCTGGAAGGCCCCCTGGCCGCCCCTGGTGCGCGGTGAGTACCGCATCAAGGCCTCTCCCCTCTGGCACCTGGAGCCGGTTGGCAGACCGAGTGGACGCCCGCTGGTCAGTCTGCTCGGCACGTACTCCTTCAAGAGCGTTGAGTGGACCTTCTTCAGGCCACTGGCGCTGCTGTTCGCGCTGAGCTTCCCGCTCGCGCTCGCGGTGGACATCCCCAAAACCTGGCAGCCGCACGAGGCGGTCGCCAAACTGGAAGGCGTTATCACCGCCATGCAGGCCCACCTCGCCACCACCCGCGCGCTCGACACCGCCAGCCAGCTCCAGATCGCCGACTGCCAGGCCGCACTGGCCGAGCTGCACGCCGGGCAGGCGTTGCACGACGTGCAGCTCAAGGTCGCGGTCGCGGCGGACGACCTGGCGACGCTCAAAGCGCGCGTTGAGGAGGTCCGCCAACGCCTGAAGCCCTTCCTGGGCCTGCGGGTCGCGCTCGGCAGCGAGCAGGTCACCACCGCGCGTTACTTCTCGACCCAAGCCACCGGGCGGCTCGACGCCCGGCCCAGCCTGTGGCCGATGACCTCGCCCGCCCTCGCGCTCACGCTGGGCTTTCTGGGCATCCGCAAGCTCGCCCCGCGCCCCGGCATCATCCGCGGCATGAGCGCGGGCGGCGGCTGGCCCTACATCTACGACGACTGGGAGACGAGCGCGGGCAAGAAGGCCGTGCACGAGCTGTGGGTCGGCGCCACCGGCTCCGGCAAGACCTTCGCGCTCAACTGCTACCTGGCGCGCTCGCTGGCTCACTACGGCATCCCCTTCGACCTGCTCGAGCCGATGGGCCATGGCCGCCTGCTCGACGCGGCCTTCCACATCGCGGCCTACTCCTTGAGCGCCCGCCGCACCTGCCTCAACCCGCACGACCCGGTCTATCCCCGCATCGGCGAGCAGATCGCCCACGTCATCCGCCTGTACGAGACCTTCTTGCAGAGGCCGTTGGGCGGCGACCCATCCAGCAACATCCAGGCCGCGCTGCTCTCGCAGGCGCTCTACCGGCATTATCAAGGCAAGGATCTGACGAGGATGACCCCCGCTGAGGCCCCACTGATTGAAGACGTGGTAGATACCCTCTCCACGCCGCGCGTGCGGGAGATGGCCCGTGAGTTCGCGGAAGAGATCGCCGGGCTGGCGATCGGCTCCGGCCCCTACGGCCACTTCCTCAACGGCCACACCAGCGTCGACTTCAGCATCGCCGGGGAGGAGCAACCGCGCATCTTTACCTTCCACGAGATGGAGGAGGATAAGGTGCTGGTGGCTATCGCCTACGCCCAGGTGCTGGCCGCGCTGATGCGCACTGCCCTCTCCAACGACTCGCCGCGCGTCATCGCCGTCGACGAGGTCTGCCGCATGATGCGCCACCCCTCGCTGCTCCGGTTTCTCATCAACGCGGTCAAGACCTTACGCACCCGCCGCAAGAAGGTCATCGTCATCGACCAGCAGATGCGGGTCTTTGTCGCCGACCCGCAGGCGCGGCTCCTATTCGAGAACTGCCCGATCCGGGTCATCTTCGCCCAGCGCGGCGGGGAGGACGTCTTCGCCCACGACCCGGCCTTCGCCCCCTACACCGCCCAGCACCGTAAGATCATCGCCGAGCTGCAGCGTTATGGGAGTTCATGACCGGCGTGGATGGCCTATCGCTCAGAGCTTTCTCGTCTGCCATACGCCCTACGCACAAGGAGTTGCGCATGAGCTGACGCTCACCACCGGGCTGCAAACCTTGTTGGTGGCTTGGGAGTGGATAACATCACGGGTATACGAAATCTTGGATAGGGGCAGGGTAGGTCGGGTAGCGACGCTTGTACATCTGGCGGCGGTTCCAGGCGAAGACGAAGAGCTTGATGGCGGTCCACAGGGCACGCAGGCAGCGCGAGAAACAGCGCGAGCGGCGGGCGAGGCGGGCAAGGTAATGGCATAGCACCGAGTTATCGGCTTCGACCGAATAGGTCTGGGTCTTGCCAGGGGCGGTGAGAGGGTGGCCGGGGTAGTAGACCAGCGCAGCATAGACCGAAAGGTCGTCGGAGTAATAGCGCTGAGCCTGCGGCGAGCGGTCAAGGATGGGCTGCAGGGTCTCATACGTTCGCTCGACGACCACCTCCCAGCCGACAATGCAGTGAGTGGCACGGTCTACCTGGGTGACGATGTAGACTTCGTTTTTTTTTGTTCCCTACAAAGGTGAGCAGCTCATCCAGCTCACGCACATCCTGGGCCTCACCCGGCACTGGCGGCTCATCCGGCAGGCTGGCTGCATATACATTCACCCAGTTGATGACTGACCGGTGGGCTACCCCCGTATCCGCCCGATCCGCCGGAAGTTCAGCCCGTCTACATCCATCTCGATGGCCTTGCGTCGGGTGGCCTCGTCATACCCCTGCCGCCTCGGTTCCGGCGTGTACTTCCGCCCACACCTCCGGCACAAGTACCGCTGGCTGCCCGATGGGTTGCGCCTGACCTTCACCTGCCCCTCTGTACTTTGACAATGGGGACATCTGATCATGTCCCCATTTTACCTGTACCCGGACTCTTATCCACTCCCGGTGGCTTTCTACTTTTGACTTTCAACTTTTCACTATTCTCAGGAGAGAACACCGTGACGCTACGAACCAACACGCTTGACGCCCACATCGACCACGAGCTGGCCGTCGCCGAGCGCTACCGCTGGTGGGGGGTCTACCTCATCCGCGAGAAGCGCCGCCTGCAGGGCATCGCCCAGGCCGTGCAGGCCGAACAGGCCACGGCGGCCCTGGGCCAACGGCTACCCCTCGCCCAGCCCGGCGAGCCGGATCCGCCCCAGGGTGGCGAGACCGCCGCGCTGGCGGCGCTGGTCAGCGCCATCGACGCGGGCGCAGGCGAATCATAGCCACGCAGCCTGCTCGCGCGGGATACCGAGGCGTCCCCCGGCGACCGCCAGCAGCGCACCCTGGCGGGACGGGCCGCCCTGCTCGGCAGGCGGCAGCGCAACAAGGATATCGGCGAAGGCTGAGCGGTGCTGGTCTGGCTGTTCTCCACCTACTGCGCACAGGCGGCGCTGTGCGTGACCGCGCCTCTGCTCGCTGCCGGGCTGACCCTGCCGCCGCTGGCCGCCTATCTGCTCGGCCAGCCCAGCCAGCAGGTTGCCCGCGCGCGGCGGCTGACCGCCCTCACGCTGCTGGTCGTCGCGCTGGCTGCCATACACCTGCTGCTCCTGCTCGGCGGGCGCCTGGCGCTGGCACGTGCCGCCGCGACCCAGCGCGGTTCCCTCGTCGACCTGCTCCTCGGCACGCCCGGCTACGACCCGCGGCGTCTGCTCGCCGCAACCGGGGTGCTGCTGGTGGGCGGCGGGCTGGCGACCCTGGCCGTTCACACCCAGCTCCGCGAGGGCGGCGGGCTGCGCGAATGGGCCAACAAGCTGCGCAACCCCCAGCGCCAGCGCGACGCGCTCGGCGTCGAAGACCAGGCGTGCGGTCTGTGCCTGCTCGGCCCGCCCGGCAGATGATCAAGGCGCTCCTGAGTCACCAGTGCGGGCTGAAGCTGTTCTGCGTCGAAGGCGTCAGCCAGGATGATGATGACTCGCCCTACGGCGCGCTGGTTGAGCAGATGATTGCCGTATTCGCTGCTTTCTACTCACACAACCTGTCGAGCGACACCCGCCGCGCCAAGCACGCTCGCGCTCTGCGGGGCGAGTTCAACGGCAGTGTTCCTCCACTCGGTTACATCCTGGTCACCTGGGCGCAGGCCACGCCGGAGCGGCCTGCCGGTCTGCACGTCGATCCGGAGATTGCGCCAATCGTCGTCGAGGCGTTTGAGCGCTATGCCACTGGCGCCCACAGCGACCGCACCATCGCCGAATGGCTCAATGAGCAGCCTGCCATCCGCCACTTCTGCGAAAGCGGGAAGCCCATCGGTAAGGAGATGGTGCGCGACCTGCTCCAGAACCAGACCTACACCGGGCGTGTGGGGTATTCAGAAACAGTCTATGCGGGCGCGTCGCTCGGGCAGCGCCGTAAATCGCGCCGCAACCACATCGAGCGGTGCGAGGGCAGGTACGAAGCCATCATCAGCGACGAGCTGTTCTGGGCCTGCCAGGCAGTCCGCGAGCGGCTCGCCTGCACGCACAAAACGACGAGCCAGTCCCATACCTACATCCTGCCTGACCGCGTGTTCTGCGGGCACTGCATTGCGCGCGGGGATGGCAACCTGGCCGACCCCAACTACGGCAAGATGCGCATCCAGTGGCAGGACACCAAGAATGCCGCCATCTATCGCTGCATCGCCCGCGACCGGGGCTATGGTGATTGTGAGCAGGGCATTGTCTATGAGGAGCGGGTGCTCGACATGGTTGTCGAGATGATCTCCCGCCTCAATGTGCCTGGTGATGCCAGAGAACGCATTGATGCGCTGGTGCGCAGCAGACCTTCCAACCAGCAGGTGCTTGAGCAGCTGGCTGAGCTTGAGGAGCAGCAGCGCCGCGTGCAGTTCAGCTGGGAGCACGGCAGGCTGCTGCCGGAAGAGTACCTGGCGCGCACCAGTCAGTTGGAGCGCGAGATTGCATCGATGCGGCCTTTGGATTATGATAGGCTGGAAGAAGCGGCTGATCTCATTACCCACTTCCGGTCGTACTGGAAGCAGTGCGCGGAAGTGGACAACCCCGAAGAGGCACGGCAGCAACATCGTCGACCGGGTGTTTGTATACGATGACAGGGTGATTGCGGTCGCGCTGCACCCTGACTTCGGCATCATCCTCGAGGTGCCCGAATCAGCCCCCAATGAGGTGTTAACCGCGGTCTCAGAGTCAACAGAAAGGGCACGGAAGGCTTCTCAGTTTCCGTGCCCAATACGGGAGCGACGGGATTCGAACCCGCGGTCTCCGGCTTGACAGGCCGGCGTGTTAACCGCTACACCACGCCCCCTGGTGAGGTAAAGAATCTACCATACGGATTGGGTCCCGTCAAAAACTCCACTTCCAAACTCTGCGCTCGCTGGTGCTTCAGGGACGACGCTTCCAGATAGCTGACGAACTCCTCAGCGCGATTGCCCAAGGAACATCCTGTCTGGAATGGTCATCGGCATCCCTACTATTGGCACAAAGCTGCTTGACTGACATCATTTATCGGACGAACCACTTAGCGGGATGGCGCGCCTTGTTTCCCCACCGCTATGTGACTATAGTTAGGGGATAGAACGCCTGATAGTTAAGGAATCTGCTGATGAGTCAGCCACCCAGCCATTTACCACCCGACAGCGATCCGGAAGATGAGGACCCAAAAACCCGGGGTCAGCCGAGCCGCCTTGATCGGATGATGGGCGCGAAGGATCAGGCTGAGAAGGAAGCACACCGTTGGAGCGAGATCGAGCAGCAGGGTGCACCTCTGCCCAGCCACGACTACGACTATGGGGTGACCCAGCCGGTCATCCCGGAGCCGCCACGCCAATCAGGAGATACACCGACTGGTCAGGATACGCCCCCAGAAGGCATTCCGCGCGTGACCAGAGAGACAGCGCAGGATACCCCCTCGGGACAGCAAACGCCTACCCAGTCCAGGCAAAGCAGGCGCCCACGTCCGCCCTTTCCCCATCCCACCGATTCCCAGGGGGCACTATCATCGGAACCTCCTGTGCCTGACTACCTCGACCAGGGGCCAGGCGGGCAACCTCAGGGCCAGCAGCCTCACCGACGTTACCAGCCGCCCCCAGAGGGCGGAGCCGAGGCAGTGCGTGTAGACCGTGACGGGATGCCTCTGCCCCGACGCGCTCCCCGCGTTGATCCAGACGCAACTCAGGCCGGGCGAAGCTCGTATAGCGACGAGCCGATCCAGCGACCTGCGCCACCCACTCGGCCACACGGCTATGAGCGGCCCCCCACGCCCCCATCCCCACCTGCATCAGCACGCCCTACTTATCCTCTGTCCCCATCCCCGGTGCGCGCCCGTCAAGTGGCGCAGCCGACTTACGCGGCAGAACACCATGCCCCACGCCGCAGGCGACGGGCGAGAAACCTACGTCTAAACTGGGGATGCGTGGTGCGGACGGCTGTACTGGCCCTGATCGGCGGTATGGTAGCCCTGATGCTGACAAGCGGTGGAGCGGCAATGTACTATGCGCAGGTGACAGCGCCGTCCTTCCGGGGGATCAACGACATCAGCGACCTGCAGGCGCGTGCGCTGCAGTTTGAAACCACGCGCATCCGTGACCGCGAGGGTAACGTTCTGTATGAGATCAATGACCCTGAAGGCGGCTTCCGAGACTATGTCACCCTTGACGAAGTCTCACCCTGGGTCATCTTTGCTACAGTAGCAACCGAAGAGCGTCAGTTCTTCACCAACCCCGGCTTCAGTATTCCCGCGATTGCCCGTGCAGTGGTGCAGAACTACCGAGAGGGTCAGGTTGTCTCTGGGGCAAGCACGATCACCCAGCAGATCACACGCGCCCTGCTGCTGCCCGAAGAAGAGCGCTACGAGCGCACTTATGCCCGTAAGATCAAAGAAATCTTCCTGGCAGCCGAACTTGGGAGGCGCTTCAGCAAACGGGATATCCTTGAACTGTATCTGAATCAAGCCTTCTATGGGAACTTCGCCTATGGGATCGAGGCAGCAGCACAGACGTACTTTGGCAAGAGCGCCCGCGATCTGACGCTGGCCGAAGCCTCCTTTCTTGCTGGGCTTCCTCAAGCGCCAGCGGTTTACGATCCGGTGATCAACAAGGAGGCGGCGCTCCAGCGGCAGCAACAGGTCCTGGCCCTGATGCTGGAAGCACGATGTCTCGACACCGGGAATAGCGACGTACAACTGCCATGCATCAGTGAGCAGGACATCATCGATGCACAGCCAGAACTGGCTGCCATCGCAGCGCGCGAATTCCAATCCCCGGAGATCATCGCACGCTACCCGCATTGGGTTGTCTATGTGCAGCAACTCCTGGAAGCCGACCCTGCCATTGGCCCAGCCATCTATACGTCGGGCTTCGACGTGTACACAACGCTCGACCCACGCCTGCAAGACCTGGCCCAACAGCAAGTTGAAGCTGCCCTGTCGGGGTTGGTGGATCGCAATGTCAACAACGCATCGGTGGTGATCATCGATCCCGACACAGGCGCTATCCTGGCCATGGTGGGCAGCCGGGACTTCAACAATGAGGCAATAGATGGGCAGGTGAACATTGCTCTAACACCCCAGCAACCCGGCTCATCGATCAAGCCGTTTACCTATCTGACGGCGTTTCGGCATGGCTGGACACCCGCCACAGTCATCTGGGATGTGCCGATTGCGTACGAAATCCCCGGCTTCGGGGTGTACGAGCCAGTGAACTACGACGGACGCTTCCGCGGCCCTGTCAGCGTGCGGGCGGCGCTGGCCAACTCGCTTAATGTCCCGGCGGTGCAGACGCTGGATTATGTAGGCGTGCCAGAGCTGCTCCGCACGCTCAACGACGTGGGGATCACCTCTCTAGGTGGGCCTGAAAACCCGAATCACTTCGGCCTCTCACTCACGCTAGGGGCTGGAGACGTGTACCTGCTGGAATGGACGAATGCCTTTGCCACGATTGCCAACGGGGGCCTGTACAGGCCGCCCTACGCCATTGAACGAATCGAGCGGGATGGCAGCGTGCTGCCTGGCTATCCTTACCAAGTTCCTGAAGGGCGGCAGGTGATCGATCCCGCACATGCCTACCTGATCCGAGACATTCTATCAGATAAAGAGGCGCGCATTCCGGCCTTCGGACGCGATAGCGTGCTCAGCCCACCATACCCGGCAGGGGCGAAGACAGGCACGACTAACGACTTTCGAGATAACTGGACGATGGGCTTCACCAGCGAGATCGCAGTCGGGGTGTGGGTCGGCAACACCGACAACTCGCCCATGATCAACGTTTCGGGTGTCACCGGGGCAGGGCCGATCTGGCGCGGCATCATGGACGGCTCACAGCAATGGTACCCAGCACAGTCGTTCGCCCAGATACCAGGACTGGTGTTTCCCCAGACAGTCTGCCGAGACGACGGCGCGCTTCCCTCACAATACTGCATCGAGCACTCCGAGCAGTACACCGAGCTATTTTCGGTTAACACGCAGCCCCCGGCGGCTGATCAGGGCCTATACCGTGAGGTGTTGGTTAACTCCTTCACAGGCCTGATCGCCAACGACTTCTGCCCCAATGATGCTGAGAAGCAGTTATTTATCGTGCTGCCAGATCCCAGCCCGCTGATTGACCTAGCCGCCTTTGAGCGAGATTGGCTGCTGAACACACCTGAAGGGCAAGCGTGGCTGACCCAGCGCAGCATCCCGCCGGATCGGTTACAGGTTCCTCTGCCAACCGAAGCGTGTGGGCCGGATACCCCGCTACCCCAGATCGTGATCAGCGAGCCAGCCCCGGACTCCGTGCAGAACGGCACCCTAACCGTGCGCGGAACGGCAGATGTCAATAACTTCTCACACTACTACGTTGACTTCGGCCTAGGCCCCGATCCAGAGGGGTGGGGGGTGCTTCAACCAGCAACCAGCACCCCTGTGCATGACGGCGTGCTGGGGCAACTGGATTTGGCCCCCTTCGGTGATGGACCAATGACCCTCCGAGTGGTGGTGGTGGACAACGTGGGGCATAGCTCAGAAAGGCGTGTCACCTTCTACGTCCAAAATCCGACGGAGACTCCCAGCCCCACGCCCACCGCTGAGCCAACCGCTACTCCCCCAGCGCCGACCACACCTGCACCAAGTGTGACGCCGACCAGCGAGGGATAGTTATGGCAACGGACAGAATCAAATGACCGGGGCGGCAACCCCGGTCGTGTCTGGGCACGGAACGACCTCTAGCTAAGTATGCCGACAGCATGGCCAACCTTGTCGAGAATCTCCAGCGCCCGATCAAGCTGTTGGCGAGTGTGGGTTGCCATATAGCTGGTGCGAAGCAATGACATATTGGGGGGCACACCGGGTGGTATCACCGCGTTAGTATACAACCCTGCCTCGAAGAGCTGCTTCCAGAAGATCAGTGTCAGACCCTCATCACGAACGATAATCGGGATGATCGGTGTCTGGCTGTCGCCGATCTCAAAGCCTAGCGCCTTGATATGTTGCTTCATATAGCTAGTATTGTCCCACAGGCGCTGGACATGCTCCGGCTCATTCTCAATGATGTCAAGGGCGGCTAGTACGGTAGCCACATTGGGCGCTGGCAGCGCCGCGCTGAAGATCAGCGCACGCGCAAAGTGCTGGATGTAGTGCACCACCTGATCGTCGCCAGCCACAAACCCGCCTATCGAAGCAAATGACTTGCTGAACGTGCCCGTAATAAGGTCAATTTCCTCAGTCAGACCGAAGTGAGCTGCCGTGCCGCGACCGTTGCCAAGCACCCCCATACTGTGGGCATCGTCTACCAGGAGACGGGCGCCATACTTCCTGCATACGCGCACCAGTTCTGGCAGGGGGGCGATATCGCCGCCCATGCTGTACACACCATCCACGATGACCAGCTTGGCCGTGCTTTCCGGGATCTGGCTCAAGACCCGCTCAAGATCGTCCATATCGCTGTGTTTGAAGCGCCGCATCTCTCCATAAGACAGCCGGCAGCCATCAATGATGCTGGCGTGATCCTCCTTGTCGGTGATGACGATATCACCACGCCCAACGATAGCAGAAATAGTGCCCAGATTGGTCTGGAAACCGGTGCTGAAGACCAGTGCGGATGGCTTACCGACAAACTGAGCCAATCGCCGCTCCAGTTCGCGGTGAAGGGAGAGCGTGCCATTCATAAAGCGTGAACCTGTCACACTGGTCCCATAGCGGCGAACAGCCTCAATCGCCGCCTCGCGTACCTTGGGGTGGGTGGTCAATCCCAGGTAATTATTGGAGCCAAGCATCAGGATTTCGCGATCGCCGGACCGAACGACGGTTCCCTCCGAATCGTCAAAGGGCGTAAAGAATGGGTAGATTCCAATCGCCATAGCCTCACGGGCACGGGTAAACTCATGCGCCTTGCTGAAGATGTCAGCACGGGGCTGGCCCAGGGCTGCCTCTGCGTGGGTTTTGCTGTCAGTGGTCATCGGCCTGGCTCCTCAGAGCTAAGATAAGCGTAAAGCAGGGAGGTTCCCCTGCTTGGATCGCCACAACTCTCCCCGCTGGATCAACCCACAATCCACACGAAAGTTACCAGCTTTTTCGGTGATTGACAAGGCTAGGGGGTTCCCCTATACTGGAATTCAACCATCCTCCCGATGCGATCGGCGCAGCCAAAGGGCCATCTGGGTGCGCTGTCTGGTTTACGCTGGACGCACAGACGGGATGGACAATGCATAATCACAAAAAGGAGAAGGAGCAAGATGATGAGGAAGTATCGGTTTCTAGCACCGGTCACGTTTGTGATCGTCGCCCTAATCGTGACCGCCTGCGGTGGGGCAGCCGGCACAGGCGAAGCACCGGAAGCAACCGAGGAAGCAGCGGCAGGCATCCCTATGTGCGGCGATGAAGCTGCTGGCGAATTGCCCGACCTCGGTGGGCGCGATGTGATTATCGCTGTGGAGAATGCTTATCCGCCCTTCAACATGATTGACGAGGCCACCAACGAAGGGAAAGGCTGGGACTACGACACTGGGCGGGAAATCTGCGCTCGGTTGAACTGCAACCCCGTCTTCACCGAAGCAGCCTGGGATGGTATCTTCCCAGCGATGGCTGCTGGCGAATACGACGTGCTCTTTGACGGCGTGACCTATACCGCCGAACGGGACGAGACGGTGGACTTCTCGTGCGCCTACGTCCGATACGGCCAGGTTCTGCTCGTCCGCGGCGATGAGGAGCGCTTCTCCACTCCAGACGAGTTCCAGGCTGATGCCAGCCTTATTGCAGCCACCCAACTCGGCACGACCAACGAGATCATCGCTCACGAGTTCGTGGGGGTGGACCGTGTCCAGAGTTTTGAGGATTTCGGCCTGGCGGTGCAGGCCGTTCTCTCGGGCGATGCGGATGCTGTCGTGATCGATGCTATTGCGGCCATCGGCTTCATGAACGAGAACCCAGGCCAGCTCAAGACCATCGAGCCTGGCATTACCTCAGACGAGCAATTAGCGCTTGTCTTCCCACCCGGTAGCGACCTGATCGCGCCCTTCAATGCTGCCCTGAATGCAATGGCCGCTGATGGGACACTGGAAGAAATCAATACCAAGTGGTTTAACCCCGAGTAAGCAAACGAACCTTCCCAACTAGCAGGGCTTTCCGTGTGGGCAGGCTTCACTCCTGCCCACACGGGCTATTTAGAAACTATCTCAAAACTCAGGTCGTATCAGATTCAACTACGGGTCGGCGATGCCAGAGCAAAGTGCAGGCGAACTGCAAGAGGCCCGGGTAGTTTTCCGGCTTTTAGTCGTAGCGCACCAGAATGGCGCGGCGCTTGGATAGCCAAGCCAGCGTGCGCTCAACCACCCAACCTCGCGCAGGGTACTTGGGTTGGTTGGGCGCAGGCGGCTCTTGGCCCATGCGCCAGCTATGATACTGGTCAGCCAGGGCATCCTGTGAAGAATGTTTCGACAGAGACAGTGGAATTACTAGAACTCAATCAGGCCTCTGCGTGTTCTCTCATAAATGGGGCATGGCTAGAAGTCTTCGTCCTCGTCATCCCAGTCGTCGTCATCCCACTCATCATCCTCTCCCCACTCCTCCTCTTCGTCGTCGTACTCCCAATCGTCATCATACTCTTCGTCATCCAGATCCTCGAAGTCCTCTTCGTCGTCCCAATCGTCTTCATCTTCATCGAGAGGACCAAGTGAGCGGGGCTGCTGAAGTTTATCTTCAAGCCAGTTGATCATCTCATCTTCTCCACTTCATATGGAATCGCTGCACTGGTGTGAGGCTGCCGCCAGCACAGCCCAAGCGCATTCAGTTGTTTCGGGTTTCTGGTTGTCACCTGCCTGGACGGCCTCCTGGGGTTACAAGCTACCTAAACCGCAATCCGGCAGCGCGCCGTCCGACCTAACCTATCCTCCATGTGCGGTCGGTCCTACCCGGGGATTGCACAAGCTAGAATGTCCTGGCTACATCAACCCGGCATAATTTCAGGCGGCCCCGTTTCCCCCGGCTTTCGGCGCGAAACTATATCCTAACTACCGCGCAAAGGCAAGCCTTTGCGGATCGGTTTCCGCGAAGGTGGCAAGATTATAGTCCCCGCGAGGTAACGCGCAAGGGGGCATAGGCACTCATTGACAGCCCAAGCGACAAAAAATGGCCCAGAGCAACTATATGAGGATTACCCCAAGGAGCGGTAACAGAACTAACCCAACTGCAGGTCCTTGCAGCATAGCACACGAAGGGCAGCAGGCACGACCGCAACCTCAACCTGCCGAATGTTCGCCTCCCAGGAGCCAAACACCTCACCGTCGGCATGGATTGCCAACGCTTGGTCGGCCTGAATGCGGAAGTGCATCGTCGTGCCTTGCTCGAAATATTGAGGGTAGTTGAGGTGTTTGGCACCCATCACGATGGGCAGGAAGTACAGCATCTGCAGGCGGCTCAGCCGATTCATGACCATATAGGTAAGCAGGCCATCGTCCATCCTCGCACCAGGTGCGACCGGGAAGCCGCCGCCCTCGCGCGGTCCGTTACACAGGCTGATCATACTGACCCAGCGCTCCTCGTCAGGTCTGCCCTCCCTAGCCAAAAGGGCTTTTAATGCGGGTGGTTTGAGCAGGATGGTCTGGAGCACCCCTACCAGATAGAGTGGGAACCCTCGCAATCTCTTGATGCTGCGCACGGCGATGTTCACCGCACCACTGAAGCCAATGCCAACGGTGTTATCCCAGTATTCGGTACGGCCTGTGCCATCGGTGATGGTGGCTACGTCCACGGTGCGAACGTTATCCGCGAACAGGCAGCGTATAGCTTCCCCAACCCTGGCGGGCACACCCACGTTATAAGCGAAGTCGTTGCCAGAGCCAACAGGCAGAATTCCCAAGATAGGGCGCCGATCCGTGTCGATCTTCATTAGACCATTGACAACCTCATGCACTGTGCCATCACCCCCCACGGCCACCACTATATCGTAGCCTTCTTCGGCAGCCCGCTGGGCGAGGCTCGTGGCGTGCAGGGGGCGCTCGGTCTCGACCCACAAAAGCTCAACCTGACCATTTCCCAATTCTTGAGCCTGATTCACGACAAGCTGCTCCAGAGTACCCATGATCCGAGCCGTGTGGCCTCGGTCCGCCTGCGGGTTAAGGATAAACTTGAAGCGGCGCATACGTCTCTCCCGGTGCGAGGTCAGCAGATGAATACTTCTCAGCAGGTGTGGACTACGTTCTAAAACAATTCTGATTGCCTTAGGGTACGGCAGCAGTTTTCTCGGAGGGGAAAGCATGGTTTGCCACAATCACTACTGCGCCGTACAATCGCGCTGGCCTTAAGACCCGACCTCAAAAGGAGCGCCTCCCGTGGAAGGTGTGTTCGTCTCCGATCACCCCCTCGTCAAGCACAAGTTAACCCTCCTGCGCGACGTTTCTACCGATTCGACCAAGTTCCGCCAGCTCGTGCGCGAACTGGCTATCCTGCTCACCTACGAAGCCACCCGTGACCTGGCACTGGACACGGTTACTGTTGAAACCCCACTTGCCAAGATGCAGGGCTATGAACTTCAGGAGCGGATTGGGCTGGTGCCTATCCTGCGGGCGGGACTGGGGATGGTCAACGGCGTATGGGAGATGATGCCCGGCGCAGAGGTATGGCATATTGGTTTGTATCGAGATGAGCGCACTCTGCGCCCAGTCGAATACTACAACAAGCTGCCCATTGACCCGCGTGTGCAGGTGTGTCTGATACTCGACCCGATGCTGGCTACGGGGGGATCAGCCTCGGCTACCGCCAAACTGCTCAAGGGATGGGGCGCGCGGCGGATCAAATTTGTTGGGCTGATTGCTGCACCAGAGGGTCTGTCCGTGATGCGCCGTGACCACCCGGACGTGCCAATCCATGTGGCGGCCATTGATGAGCGTCTGAACGAGGTCGGATTTATCGTTCCGGGCCTGGGTGACGCAGGTGACCGGCAGTTCGGCACAGGATAGCCACTTGTCCGTTCCTTACGGGGCCTTCGCCCTGGTGTTTGGGATCGCATTTGCTCTTGCCCTGGGCCTAACACCCCTGGCACGGTGGCTAGGCGGACGACTGGGGATTGTTGCGCACCCTGGTGGACGCCGTCGCCACCCGGAGACGGTCTCGCGGCTGGGCGGAATGGCGGTCTATCTGGCTTTTGTAGGTGCGGTGTTAGCCTCCCAATTACTGATCGTCGGGCCGCTGGGACTGGGGCAGCGCTTTCCGGCAGCTTTGCAAGTTCCTCGCTTCGACGATAAAGAGATTTTCCGGCTGGCCGGGCTACTGCTGGGCGGCACGCTGATCTTCGTTGTGGGCCTGATAGATGATTGGAAGGAGCTGCCACCGCTGCCGCAATATCTTGCCCAGATCGTCTCTGCTGGCGTTGCCATCACTTTCCTGATCTTGATCGAGTACGTCAACAACCCGTTGACCGGCCAGCAGACCCCGGATTTTCCCTATCTGATTACGGTCACTGTCACCTTGTTCTGGCTTGGCCTGATGATGAATACCGTCAACTGGCTGGATGGCTTGGATGGGCTGGCAGCGGGCGTGGCAGCCATTGCCTGTGGGGTACTGTTTGTCAATGCGGCCTTCCGGCTCGACCCACCTCAGCACAGCGTGGCATTACTGCCTCTCGCCCTGCTTGGCGCGACGCTGGGGTTCCTGCCCTATAACTTTGCTCCGGCTCGTGTTTTCCTGGGATCGGGAGCCTACTTCATCGGCTTCGTGCTGGGCGTACTAAGCATCATCGGCGGGGCAAAGATGGCAGCCATTCTGCTGGTGATGGGGTTACCCCTGCTGGATGTGGTATGGCAGATCGTCAACCGGCTGGCTCACGGTCAGAATCCGATCATCGGTGACCGGGGCCATTTGCACTTCCGACTGCTTGACCTGGGATTGTCCCAGCGACAGATCGTGGTGGGGTACTACGTATTCTGCGCAGCCTTCGGCGGGCTGGCGCTGGCGATCCCATCCCGCCTATACAAGCTGATCGCGCTGCTGCTGATGGGGGCGCTGAGTCTGGTGGGGTTCATCTGGTTGTCGCAGAGGCACACCTCATCCGGGAGAAGCAAGTAGGACTCACCCCCACCTATCAAGGCTGGCTGGCATCCGGTTCCCGGCGCAATGCGCGGCTGAAGAACGCTTCGAGGAGAGCGATGAGACCCATTGCCAGCAGATCGAGCACCAACGATATCAGCAGTGCCAGGCTGAGCCACCGGCCCACTGCCGCAAACGGCCCTTCCAGCCCAGCCTGGATCAGAATCCCCAGGTCAAGAATGGAGAGGAAGATCAGCAGCGCGGCCAGTACCCCGAATAGCAACCACCAACTAATGCGATCATGTTCCTCCGGCATCATCGCGTTGGCGATGGCGAATACCAAGTAGACCCATAGCCAGAAGTCTGGCGCCGAGGTGAATTGGCCGATCCCGGCCAGCATGGTGGGAATGTGACCGGTGGCCAGCGATTGCAGAAGCACCTCAATATCGAAGCGCGTGCTGCCGATCAGGGCGATGATAGCCACTCCGGTCACCAGGGGGATCATACCAACCAACGTGGCCCGAACCACATCGGTGTCCTCGATCTCAACCAGCCCTAGGCGAATCTGGCCGGTTTTGAGTCTTTCGGGCCACATCTGGAACTTCTTAACCCTGACCCGCAGCGCCTTTGCCAGAAGCCACTGGCTACCCTCGTGGAGAATCACGCCGGGTAACAACAAGAGGTAGTAAATCAAGACAGCAGCCTGCTCATGACGGGTGATCAACAGGCCCAGGTGCTGAATATGGTGATGCATCCAACGCTCGACCTGCAACAGCGGCCAGATCACGATCCCAACCACGATCCAGGGAATCAGCCACTCAGGCATGGGTCACCCTCCTTCATCCGCAAACCGGGCTGGGGCCAGCCCCGGCTTAGGCTAGCCCCTTGGCCTGGGCACTAGCACGAACGAGGGTCACGAAGTCGGCGGGATTTAGCGATGCCCCACCAACCAAGCCGCCGTCAATCTCCGGTTGCTGCATCAACTCCGTCACATTGTCCGGCTTGATACTACCCCCATACTGGATGCGGATCGCTTGGGCAACGGCATCGCCGTACAATGAGGCCAGCGTCGCCCGCACGACCCCTCCGATGATCCGGTTGGCATCCTCTGGAGGGCACGCGATGCCCGTGCCAATGGCCCAAATGGGTTCGTAGGCGACCACTATCCTGACAGCCTGCCCTGCGCTGATCCCATCGAAAGCAGCTCTTACCTGCTCTCCAACGCAGGCTTCTGTCTCGCCCGCACGATTTTGCTCCAGGCTTTCCCCCACGCACACAATCGGGGTCAGGCTGTGTGTCAGCGCAGCCTTCGTTTTCCGGTTGACGGTCTCATCTGTCTCGCCGAAGAGCTGGCGGCGCTCCGAGTGGCCAATAATCACCAGATCGCATAACCCTTTGAGCATCAGCGGGGAGACTTCACCGGTGTAAGCACCCTGATCTTCCCAATGCATGTTCTGCGCGCCAAGTTGAATGCCCGTTCCCCTCAAAGCCTCGCTGAGTGGAGCCAGTGAGATGAACGGCGCACAGATGACCTTCTCGACGCGCGGGAAGTCGTTTAGCGGCCCATGAACAGCCTTGACGAATTCCAGCGCTTCGGCAATGGTCTTGTGCATCTTCCAGTTGCCTGCCAGGATGGGTGTACGCATCACATCTCCTTATGTATGGGAAGGTCAGCTCGCCGGGCGGTTAGCCAAGGCCAAACTGGCGCGCACGAACATCCCGCACCCCCTGCCTGAAATGGTCCTGAGTGAGAAGGTGCTATTTATCGTCCAGCGCCGCTAATCCTGGCAGCACCAACCCTTCCAGCATTTCGAGGCTCGCGCCTCCACCGGTACTGACGTGTGTCACCCTATTGTCCAGCCCGGCCTGATTGATGGCGGCTGCCGAGTCGCCGCCGCCGATGATCGAAACTGCACCCTGCTGAGTGCGATCGGCGACGGCCTGGGCGACCGCCAGCGTGCCCTGGGCGAACGGTTTCATCTCGAAGACGCCCATCGGCCCGTTCCACACAATAGTGAGAGCGCCTTCGATTACACCCTGGTATGTCTTGACTGTCTCCGGGCCTATATCCAGGATGCGCCAACCTGGCGGGACGCCATCCCGGATAGGGATAACACGAGTCTGGGCATCTTCGGCGAACGCATCAGCGATCACCCCATCAACTGGCAGCAACAACTTGCCGCCGGCCAGCCCCAGAATCTCCCGAGCGGTATCCAGCACACCATCCTCGGCCAGCGAGTCGCCGACCGCAATCCCCTGCGCTTTGAAGAAGGTGTTGGCCATGCCGCCACCGATCAAAACATGATCTGCTTTGCCAAGGAGGTTCCTGATCACGCCGATCTTGTCTGAGACCTTAGCCCCACCCAGGATGGCTACAAAGGGCCGCTGCGGGCTTTCCAGTGCGCTGCCCAGAAATTCGATCTCCTTCTCCATCAGCAGCCCGGCAACCGCTGGAAGATGGCGGGCTACCCCCTCCGTGCTGGCGTGAGCGCGGTGTGCCGATCCAAACGCATCATTTACGTACACATCGCCCAATCGGGCAAGCTGCTGGGCCATCTCCTCCCCGTTTTTCTCTTCTTCCGGGTGGAAGCGGGTGTTTTCCAGCATTAACACACCCCCCTCGGGAAGTGCGCTGACCGCCGCCTCCGCCGCCGGGCCGATGCAATCTTCGGCAAAAGCCACCGGCATGCCCAGGTATCGGCTAAGGACGGGCACCACCGCCCGGAGCGAGTATTTCGGATCAGGACCGCCTTTGGGTCTGCCAAGGTGCGACATCAGAATCACAGCCTTGGGCTTCTGATCCAGGATCGCCTTGAGTGTTGGCACGGCAGCAGTGATGCGGGTGTCATCCGTAACTTGGTCGCCCTCCAGCGGCACATTGAAATCCACCCGCACCAGCACGCGCTTTCCCTTCAGATCGATGTCGCGGATAGTCTTCTTGTTCATGTTCTTGCGCCTGAATGCCCCTTATGAGGCAGAGAAGGCCGCCCCTCCGGCCCTCTCTCGAGCGGGAGGGGAGGCTCGTCATAGCTTCGACCCGACCAGTTTCGCCAGATCAACAGTGCGGCAGGAATAGCCCCACTCGTTGTCATACCAAGCAACAACCTTGGCGTAGTTACCGCTGCCACCCATAATGGTGGTCAGTTCGGCGTCCACGATGCTAGAGCGCTCGTCACCCTTGAAGTCGATGCTGACTAGCGGTTCCTCGCAGAAGCCCAGAATGCCCTTCATCGGCCCACTGGCTGCCCGGCGGAACGCCTCGCGCAGCTCTTCGGTGGTTGTATCACGCTCCAGCAGGGCCGTGAAGTCCACCACCGAGACGGTTGAGGTCGGGACACGCAGCGCATAGCCATCGAATTTACCTTTAAGCTCCGGGATCACCAACGCGACCGCCTTGGCTGCGCCGGTTGTGGTGGGGATAATGCTCAGGGCAGCGGCACGAGCACGTCGCAGGTCCTTGTGCGGTAGGTCAAGGACGCGCTGATCATTGGTATAGGCATGGATGGTGGTCATTAATGCCTTGACAATGCCAAACTGATCTTGCACAACTTTCGCTGCCGGGGCGAGGCAGTTGGTGGTGCAACTAGCGTTCGAGATGATGTGATGCTTGGATGGGTCATACATGCCCTCGTTGACGCCCAGCACGACGGTCAGGTCTTCGCCCTTGGCCGGGGCGCTGATGATGACCTTCTTGGCGCCCCCGGCGAGATGCTTGCATGCCCCGTCACGGTCGGTAAACTTGCCCGTGGACTCGATCACAATGTCCACCCCCAAGTCTTTCCAGGGGAGCGCTGCCGGGTCTTTCTCCTTGAAAGCGCGGATAAAATCCCCGTTGACAACCAGCCCGTCTTCCCTGACCTCAACCGTCCCTTCGAAGTGGCCGTAGTTCGAGTCATATCGGAAGAGATGCGCCATGGTACGCAGCTCATCCACGTCGTTGAAAGCGACCACATCGAAGTCCGTTGGGTACTTTTCCTTGATGATCTTAAGAACCTGCCGACCGATGCGCCCGAACCCATTGATCCCGATTCGAATTGCCATGATGTTCTCTCCTTGGTGAGATGGTGGGGGTGCAGCTCAATCGAGGCACACCCGATGTCTAGTCCAATGGTTGCCGCCCGGATTCATCGAGCAGCTGGATGACTGCCTGCGCCAACCGCTCCGAGTCGTGTCGCCAAGGACGACGCTCATCAACCAGCGGCGCAGGATAGATTCTGAAATTCAGCTCAACGCCGTTCTTTCCTCCGTCACCCAGTTCTACGTACTGGAAGTTGGAACCAGGCGCCAGCGGCGGAAAAGCGTTGTTGACCAGGACCACATCAAAAAGCCCTTTGCCAACGTGTTGCTCAATAACCCGAACATGATCGGCAACGGTGAAGTTCTCCGTTTCACCGCGCTGGGTGGCGACATTGCATACGTAGACCTTCAAGGCTGAGCTGGAGCGAACTGCCTCGGCGATCCCCGGCACCAGCAGGTTGGGGAGCAGACTGGTAAACAGGCTCCCCGGCCCCAGCACGATCAGATCAGCAGCGAGGATAGCCTTGACTGCTTCAGGGTAGGCAGGCACATCTTCTGGTTGGAGAAACACCCGCTGTATCGCCCCAGCCACCTCTGGGATGGCCGATTCGCCCGCCACCCGGCGGGTCACATCAGCCTCAACTTCGCGCCAGTCGGCCATCAAGGTCACATTCGCCAGCGTTGAAGGGAGCACCTGACCCCGGATCAGCAGCACGCGGCTGCTTTCTATTAGAGCTTGCTCGAAGCTGCCGGTGACGGCGCTTAACGCCGTGATGAATAGATTGCCAAAGCTGTGACCTTCCAGTCCTCCCTCGCCGAAGCGGTACTGGAAAAGCTGCGCCATCAGGCCCTCATCGCGGGCCAGCGCAGCGATGTTATTGCGAAAGTCGCCAGGGGGCAGCACGCCTAGATCGCGCCGCAGTCGCCCGGAGCTGCCACCGTCATCAGCCACTGTGACAATGGCTGTCAGGTTAGCCGTATATGCCTTCAGCCCGCGTAGCAGAGTCGGCATGCCTGTCCCACCCCCAATAGCAGCGATCTTGGGTCCACGTTGCCCTCGTTGGTGTTCCACCATCGCATCAATGATGTGTGGCCCCTTGACTGCCAACGGCCTGAGAATCGCCTGGTTGATGCGGAGGGTTGCGAGCAAAACGCACGCGGTGCCGGCGATCCCGGCGACCAGGCCCAGTAGCCACAACGGCACGCGGGCAAGCTGAAGCAGGTGTGACCATAGCAGCGGAGGATGGGCACGATAAAACTCAACCACCAGCAGAGCTAGTGCCGATCCAAGCAACGACGCCCCGACCAGCAGAATCCCCACCCATCGCTTGACACCGATACCCGGTGTCAACCATTTCAGTAGGGTACGTGGCCGGGGGGAATGGGTGATCAAGTGATGTCCGCTGGTAAGAGGTGCCTAGCCGTATCAGAAGCCGCTCCGGTGGGGCGGAACGGCACACAACGAACCAACCCGATCATACCTGCCCGTCAGGGGCCTGTCAAAGTCCCTGGTACGAGGGAGTGGATAAGGTGATGGGTATTCAGGGCAGTTGTGAGCCATTCCTTGCATAGATACCCTCGTAGTTATCCACTCCCGTACGAGAGATGTCCGAACGATCGGGTCTGTAACTGACCTGGATGCATGAAACCGTCTTCGCCCCGCCACGGTATACAAACGCTTTCTCTGGCCGCCTTTTCGACTTCGTTGACCGTCCCTGATAGGCGCGCTATAATCTCGGCGCGTTGGCAGGTATGAATGTTGAACCGCCCCGCTTCGCCGGGGCGGCTAGCTTGTTGCGAACTCGATCAAGTAAGGCCACTTACTATGCCCAAACGTACATATCAACCCAAGAAGCGACGCCGCCTGCGTGTGCATGGTTTCCGCCAGCGGATGAAGACCCGTGGCGGACGCGAGGTGATGAAGGCGCGCCGTGCTAAAGGACGCAAGAGCCTGACTGTGCAATTGCGGCATGTCAAGAAGGTGAATTGGAATAGTTAGACGGTGCTGATATTCCCTGGCCGCGACCGTATCTTCGAGCAGCGTGGTCTAGCTATTTAACCAGGGTTTACACTTGTGCTGCCTCGTTATCTACGTCTTAAGCGTCGCCAGGACTTTGGGGCTGTACGCCGGCGGGGAGCACGGTGGCACGATCCCTTGCTGACCTTAGCGGCACTGCCCAACGGCCTCCCGTACAGCCGCTTTGGTTTTACTGTAGGCCGTCGAATTGGAACAGCAGTGACCCGGAATGCCCTCAAGAGACGGCTCCGCGCAGTGGTTAGGCGGTGGTTGCCTGAATTGAAACCCGGGCGTGACGTAGTGATCACAGCACATCGGCTAGCCTCAGATGCCACATACCAAACCCTTGAAGCCACACTTGGAGCGCTGTTCCGCCAGGCGGGCCTGACGATCGGGTGAGATGAGGAAGACCTAACATGAAGTACGTGGCGATGGCGCTGATCCGCTTGTATCAGTTGACTCTCTCGCCGCTGTTGCCGCCCTCTTGCCGGTTTACGCCCAGTTGTTCGCACTATGGCTATGAAGCGATCAATCGTTTTGGCTTCTTAAGGGGGGGGTGGCTGGCTCTCAGGCGGATCGCTCGCTGCCACCCCTTCAACCCTGGTGGTTATGACCCTGTCCCTGAGGAGTTCAAGCTCTAATGATCTGCAAGCTACGGTCCTCTTGGCGTCCCGCCCTAATTTTGGCGGGGCTTATGTTGGCTGGGTGTGCCAGTGGGGGCCAGCCTGCTGCGCTTACCGGCTCCAGTTGGCCGGGGATTGCAGCCTCAGACGATACCATCTACGTAGCGTATGGCGCCCAAGTCTACGCGGTCGATCCGGTGACTGGCCATGCAAGATGGAAGTTCCCAGAACAACCCGCGCGCGGTCAGACGTTCTACGCACCACCCGCTGTCTCCGAAGACCTGCTGGTCGTGGGCGATTACCTGGGAACCCTCTACGGGGTCGATCCACAGACTGGGGAGGAGCTTTGGGCCTTCGAGAGTCAACCACGCTCACGGTTCATCGGCGGCGCCGTGATCAGCGAGCGTCTTGTCTATGCCGGAACTGTTGCTGGGAACCTGTATGCTCTCGACATAGATACAGGGGCGGAAGCATGGCACTTTACTGCCGACCGTGATATCTGGTCAACACCCTTGTTGTCAGAGGGAGTTCTGTACTTCACGACCTTGGATCGCCATCTCTACGCTGTAGATGCAGAGACGGGACAGCAACTGTGGCAATACCCAGAGGAGGATCAGCCCGATCCCGACGTGGCTCTGGGGGCGATGGTTGGCACGCCTACTCTGTACGACGGCATTGTGTACTTTGGCAGCTTTGATAACCATGTGCGTGCACTGGATACCCGCGCACAGGTTGTTCGCTGGAGCTACGAGACGTCGAACTGGGTATGGAGCAGCCCGGTGCTGGATGAGGTAACGGGCAGTCTTATCGGTGGCGATCTGGATGGGAACGTATTTGCTCTAAGCCCGGAAACCGGGGAGCCAATCTGGGTCTTCAAGACCGACGGACCAGTTGTTGGTCAACCCGTGCTGGCTGACAGGGCGGATGGTTTGCGCATTGTGTATGTTACATCGGGCGATTCCAAGCTCTATACTCTCAATGCTGAAGACGGAACCGAGGTTGACACTGCCTTCAGTGTGACGGCTGAGTTTACGCAGCGCTTTTTGTTCTTCCCAACTGGCTCCTCCGTGCGACCGATCCCTGTCTATGCTTCGCCAATTCTGTTCGATGATATGATTCTGATCGGTGTGCATCAGGGGAACCAACCCTTGATCGCCTATGACCGCGAAACCCTGCGCCAACGCTGGGCCTTTGACCCCACTGCGGACCCATAGTGGTCACTGATAGTTGGCGGAAAGAGGGCATCTCTTATGTGGAATACACTTATCCTCAACCCACTGGTCAATGCCATGATCTGGCTATATGGCTTGCTGGGGAACAATATCATCTGGGCGATACTGGTGCTGACCATCCTGATACGCGTGATCATCCTCCCGCTGACCTGGCAGCAGCAGAAATCGATGGCAGCCACCCAGGAGATCCAGCCGAAGCTGGAAGAGCTTCGCAAGAAACACAAGGGGGACCCTGAGACGCTTCAGCAAAAGACGATGGAGCTATACCGGGAAGCCGGGGTGAATCCGCTGGGAGGCTGTCTGCCAACGTTGATTCAGTTTCCCATCCTGATCGGTCTCTATCAGGCCATCACTCGGTCGCTGGCGGCATCGCCAATCCAACTGCTGGATCTGTCCCAACACATCTACCATCCGGTGCCCGCTTTCCTGAGTTGGTTGCCGAACGCCCCGGCGTTGATCCCGCTCAATAGTCACTGGTTGTGGCTCGATCTGGCGCAGCCCGACCCCTACTACATCCTGCCAATTCTAGTCGTTGTCACGACGTTCTTACAAAACAAACTCTTGACCCCGCCGAGCAGCGATCCCAACCAGGCAGCCATGAGCCGGTCAATGAGTTTGACCATGCCGCTTTTTATCGGCTATATTTCCCTTACCTTTCCGGCGGGATTGTCGATCTACTGGGTGGCAGCAAACTTGGCTGGATTTGCACAATATGCCCTGATGGGACGAGCCAGCCTGAAGAACTTGTTTGGGACAGAGGATGGGAGCTTCAGCTTGTCAGGTCTTCTGGGGTTGCCCCAACCTCAGCCTGAGACCTCGGTCAAGGGAAAAAGCCGAAAGAAGTAGCGGCGCCTTTGCTTGTGGCTATTCCCTGACCCTCACATAGCCATGTGGCGAACGCGAGGCCGTATATGAGTAGTAATCTCCCCCAACCGATTGATGTGAGCGGCTCTACACTCGAGGAAGCCATCGAAGAGGGCCTGCAGCAGCTCGGCCTCACACGAAACGATGTTATCATCGAGATCGTAGAGGAAGGAAGCCGGGGAGTTCTCGGATTAGGCGCCCGTGAAGCGCGTGTTCGCCTGACGCCTCTCCGCGCCCCGATCGCCTCTGCACCAGAGCCTCCCCCTTCGCCCAAACCAGGGCGCCGCCCAAAAGAACCGGCAGCGATTCCTGCCGGTGCAGGAGAACCAGACCGCGAAGCAAACGTCGCCAGGGAAGTGCTCGAAGAATTGCTCAGCAAGATGCGGATCAAAGCGACCGTCCAGGTTCGGAGGGCCGATAGCGCCGATATCGAAGGAGAGGCCCCGTGGATTCTGGATATCCAGGGGCGCGATTTGGGCATCTTGATTGGACGGCACGGCGAGACTCTCGATGCGCTTCAGTACATCACCCGGCTGATTGCCAGCCGCGAGCTTCAACATCGTGCGAATATCATTGTGGATGTTGAGGGTTACAAGACCCGTCGTGAAACTTCCCTGCGTAAACTGGCCCTAAACATGGCGGCCCAGGCGCGGCAAATGGGGCGCACCATGACCCTTGAGCCTATGCCACCTCATGAGCGGAGGATCATTCACATCGCGCTGCGGGATGATGACACCGTGATCACTGAGAGTATTGGCATGGGAGATAGCCGCCGCGTTACGATTATTCCTAAGAAAAGCTAAACGCATTCATTAGAGAAAAACTGACCCACTCATTCGCACTCTATGCCGCGTTTACGGCGCCCAGCTAGGGGGATCGATTACCTTGTCATCGGCCATGTGTGCCGGGACTTAACCCCGGACGGGCCCCGGTTAGGCGGCACAGCCACATTCAGCGCGCTGACTGCGCAGGCGCTGGGGCTGCAAGCAGCGATCGTGACCAGTGCGCCGTCTGCCATGGCATCCCTTTTGTGCCCCCTCCAAACGATCCCACTATACCTGCATCCATCAGAACAGATCACCACTTTTGAGAATATCTATACTCCGCAGGGGCGGGCGCAGACCCTTCGGGCGCGGGCCGAGCCATTGACGGTGACGCATGTCCCCTCGGAGTGGAAGAAAGCGCCCCTTGTCCACCTCGCCCCTGTGGCAGATGAGGTCGATCCATTACTGGCCACTGCATTCCCAGGGGCCTTGCTGGGGATCACACCCCAGGGTTGGATGCGGCAGTGGGATCAAGTGGGGCATATCTCGTACCGCTCATGGAATGACGGGTCAATCATTCTATCCAAAGTGGGCGCTGTTGTTCTGAGCATTGAGGATATCAACGGTGATGAGGGCCTTGTATGCACTATGGCCCGCCAGGCCGCAATATTGGTGGTGACACGCGGTGCGGACGGATGCACCGTGTTTGTAGACGCAACCCCTCATACGATCCCAGCTCCCCAGACAGACGTGCTCGACCCCACCGGCGCTGGCGATATCTTCGCAGCGGCCTTCTTCATTCGGCTGTGGATCACCCACGATCCGCTGGCCGCAGCCCGCTTTGCCACGCAACTTGCCAGCGCATCTGTGGCGCGAGTAGGATTAGAGGGCATTCCAAGCCGCGAGGCCATTGTGGCGGCCCTGTCTGGCAACTAATCCGTCCCTTGCTTTGGCTGAAACAGGTGAACATCTTATGCAAGTCGATACGGTGCTCTGCAATGGGATCATTCGTACCCAGCACGATCCGCAACCCCTCGCCTCCGCCCTGGCAATCCGTGATGGTAAGGTTGTGGCAATAGGAAACAACAGCACATTTCGGGAGTTGCTTGGCTCCCATGGAGAGTTCATCGATTTGGGGGGAAGGCTGGTGCTGCCTGGCCTGGTTGATGCTCATGTTCACCTGAGATGGTACGCGGCTTTTCTTCAGAACGTCGATCTGACCGATTCGCCTTCCGCTCAGGCAGCCGCGCAGCGCGTCGCTGATCGGGCAGCTACCTTGCCACCGGGGGAGTGGATACAGGGGCATGGGTGGGCTCAAGCGCGCTGGCCGGGTGGCCAGTTCCCGACCGCGGCTCAGCTTGACGCGCTGGTTCCCAACCATCCGGTCTATCTGACTGCCCAGTCTGCTCATGCCGCCTGGGTAAATTCGCTGGCTCTTCACCTCGCTGGTGTGACAACGGAGACACCCGACCCACCCGGCGGCAGGATCGGGCGCGATGAGGGCGGGAACCTAACGGGTGTGTTGTTTGAAAATGCAATGTCTCTTGTCAGCAAGATCATCCCCCCGCTGACCCCTGCCCAGATAGCTGAGCAGGTCAAGGCAGCCATTGCCCGCGCACATCGAGGCGGCCTCACCGGCATCCATGATTTTGACGATGCAGTGGCGTTTCAGGCATACCAGATTTTGAAGGAGCGCGGTGAGCTGACCCTGCGTATTGTCAAGAACATCCCCGTTGGCATTCTCGATCACGTGGTGGAAGTGGGGCTGCGATGGGGCTTTGGCAATGAAATGCTGCGAGTTGGTGGGGTTAAGAGCTTCGCCGATGGCGCGCTCGGCCCACGTACGGCCTGGATGATCGATCCATACGAAGGGGAACCTGATAACTTCGGCATATGTGTGACCGATCCGGAGGAGATGTACGAGAACGTCCTCCGCGCCAGTGCAGCCGGGCTGCCTTCGACTATTCATGCCATCGGGGATCGGGCCGTGCATCATGTATTGAATGTTTACGAGGCAGTGCGTAAAGAGGAAGCAAGCCGCGGGGTTACGCCCAACCAAATGCGCCATCGCATCGAGCACGTCCAGATCATCCACCCTGATGACGCTTATCGCCTGGGGCAGTTGGGCATCATCGCCTCGATGCAGCCCAACCACGCAATCTCCGATTACATCATGGCAGATGCCTATTGGGGGGATCGCGCGGATTATGCATATAACTGGCGACTGCAACTCGACGCTCGCACCCCAGTGGCGTTCGGCAGCGACGCGCCAATTGAACCCATCGAGCCACTACCGAACATACAGGCAGCAGTAACCCGCCGCCGGGCTGACGGCTCACCCGGACCTGATGGCTGGCGTTCTGGTTCGCGTGGCCGCCTGTCCGTCGATGAGGCGGTGCGCGGATTCACACGCGGGCCAGCCTATGCCGGTGGCCTGGAGGATCGGCTGGGGCAGTTAGCGCCCGGCTTTCTCGCCGACCTGGTGGTGCTGGACAGGGACATTTATCAAATTGACCCCATGGAGATCGGTCAGGTCTCCGTGTTGGGCACAATGGTTGCAGGGCAGTGGGTCTACCGGAGCTTCTGACCCTTACAGACGTGCCGCCGCCAAATCTTCCGACAGGTCGCCTTCGCCCATATATGGGTAGTTCCCAGCGCACCACTGGCGGATGTGAATGGCTTGGTCGGTGACCTGAGCGGAAGCCAACTGGCTAACCAGGTCTTGTGACAATATCCTGCCTGTGATATGCTCTGAGGTGAATAGCGCATTTTCTGAAACGCTGTTTCAAAAACCTCAGATAGAGCGACACCGCATCCGCAGCTAGTTCGAGAGGCAAAGCTCATGACAGCGATACCCAGCGAACGTAAGTATGTTCTAACCCCGGAAATTCGAGCAGATGGGCTGGAATATACCCCTCGTCCGGCAGTCTACCGTGACGTGCCTGATGAGCAGTGGAACAATTGGCAATGGCAGATGGCGAACCGCCTTAATTCCCTGGAGGAGCTGGCGCAGGTCATCGACCTGACCGACGAGGAACGCGATGGCGTCATGGCTGAAGGCATCTTCCGGGTAGACATCACGCCATACTTTGCCAGCCTGTTGGAATGGGGCGACCCCTATGGCCCAGTGCGCCACCAGATCATCCCAAAGGGCCGCGAGATGGTGGGCTTCGACTCGATGATGGCGGACTCGCTCAGCGAGGATGCCCACTCGCCAGTCCCCGGCCTGGTACATCGCTACCCTGACCGCGTACTGATGCTGGTCACGACCCAGTGCGCGAGCTATTGCCGCTACTGTACACGCTCGCGAGTGGTAGGCGACCCGGCTGCCAACTTCAGCCGGAGCGATCACGAGGCGCAGATCGAGTACATCCGCCGCACGCCACAGGTGCGTGATGTGTTGCTATCCGGTGGTGATCCGCTGACGATGGCTCCTAAACTGCTGGACAATCTGCTGCGTCGCCTACGCGAGATTCCGCACGTCGAGATCGTCCGCATCGGATCGCGGGTGCCGATCTTCCTCCCACAGCGCATCACCGACGAACTGTGTGATATGCTCCGCCAGTACCATCCGCTGTGGCTCAATATTCACGTCAACCACCCGCGTGAGATCACACCGGAATTGAGCCGCGCCTTAGCCAAGTTAGCTGACGCGGGCATCCCGCTGGGTAACCAGTCGGTGCTGCTGCGCGGCGTGAACGATCACCCGGCGGTGCAGCTGGAGTTGGTTCATAAGCTGGTACAGAACCGTGTGCGCCCGTACTATCTCTACCAATGTGATCTGGTGCAGGGCGCGGGTCACTTCCGAACACCGGTATCCGTTGGCTTGGAGATCATCGAACATCTGCGCGGCCATACCTCCGGTTACGCTGTCCCGACCTTTTGTATAGACGCACCTGGCGGCGGCGGCAAGATTCCGGTGATGCCAGAGTATGTTATCAGCATGGGGCCGAACCGGATTGTGCTGCGCAACTATGAGGGGTTCATCACCACGTATACCGAGCCAGATGAGCCATACACACGCGACAACGAGCGGATGCTGCGCTACCTGGAAGCGCCACCGCGCGAAGAGGGCATGCAACTGGGTGTCGCTGGCCTGACCTCTGGCGATCACATGACTATCAAACCGGAGGGTTTTGATGTGACCCACGCACGCGGGCGCAAGGGCCAAGCCGAGAAGCGTGGTCGGCGCAACTACTGGGACGATTACAGCTAGAGCCAGCCATATCGACGCCATGGCCGAACCGTACTTTGCGGAAGGTAGGGCACGGTGACCAGCATGGCTCCTTTTCAGCTTGAACAAACATGGGAGATTCTTGAGCGAACTCCTTCCACGCTGCCCTCACTGCGCAGATGAATGATTGCAACGATGCAGCTAAACAAGCAGATCAGGCCAAGGGCAGGTTCCGAACCTGCCCTCACGTTTTCCCAGACTACTGTCCGATATGGCGGTCTCTGCCGCCCTAGCCTCACAACGGGGCGGATCGCAAGCCTACCGCTGTTGCGGTATGCTATTGACATCGTGTCCAAGTGGATCGCGTTATCACGAAAAGCGTTAAACGGGATCGTCCTATGCTTAGGAACCTACTGACTAACATTGCGGGCAATGCCTTTGAGCGCGAGCTTAAACGCTACCGGGAAATCGTCGGGCAGGTTAACAGCCTGGAGCCGCGTATGCAGGGCATGTCAGATGACGATCTGCGCGCCCTAACGGATCGATTCAGAGCGCGAATTCAGGAGCATGTGGCTGGTATCGAGGACAAAGAAGAGCTACAAGAAGCAGAGCGCGAGATTCTGGAAGAGATCATGCCTGAAGCCTTCGCGGCTGTCAGGGAAGCATCGCGGCGCACTATTGGCCTACGCCACTTCGATGTGCAGATCATTGGCGGGATCGTGCTACACGAGGGCAAGATCGCTGAGATGAAGACAGGCGAGGGTAAGACGCTTGTCGCATCACTGGCGCTGTATCTCAATGCGTTGACCGGGCGCGGAGCGCACCTGGTGACCGTGAACGACTATCTGGCTCGACGCGACGGTGGCTGGATGGGTCCGATCTTCCATCTGTTGGGTCTGACTACCGCTGCTATTGGCAACGAACGTTTCTCCGGTCTGTTTGACCCGAACTTTGTTGACCCCGGTGCAGAATTGGAGGATGAGCGCCTCGTTCACTGGCGGCCCATCTCCCGCCGGGAGTGCTATCTGGCGGATATCACATACGGCACTGCCTCTGAATTTGGCTTCGACTACCTGCGTGATAACACCGCCCTGGCTCCAGCCGACCTGGTCCAGCGGGGCCGACCCTACGCTATCGTGGATGAGGTGGACTCGGTGCTGATCGATGGTGCGCGCACCCCGCTGATCATCTCTGGCCCGGCAGGCCGCGCATCGAGTCAATACGTGCGCTTCGCCCAAGTGGTCGAGCAGGCCCGTCTGCGCCGCAATACCACTGACGTGGAACACGGTGAGGAGCCAAATGGCGACTACATCCTCGATGATCGCACAGAGACTATCGCCCTGACTGACTCGGGTATCGAGAAGATCGAGCGCCTGTTGCCGGAGATCCGGGTTGAGGCTGGCGAGAGTCTGTACGATCCGCAGTATTATGAGCTGGTGCACTACCTGGAAAATGCACTCAAGGCGAAATATATCTTCCACCGTGATAAGGATTACATCGTTCAGCATGGAAGGGTGATCCTGGTCGATCAGACAACGGGTCGCCCTATGCCATCGCGGCGGTATAGCGAAGGTCTGCACCAGGCCATCGAAGCCAAAGAAGGGGTCCAGGTCAGGCGTGAAGATGTGACGATTGCTACCATCACGGTGCAGAATTACTTTCGCTTGTACGACAAGTTAGCTGGCATGACCGGCACAGCCCTGACCCAGGCGGAGGAGTTCCACGAGGTTTATGGCCTGGATGTGGTACCTATCCCAACCAATGTGGAGTATCTAGCGGACCAGGGGGAGTTCGAGGTCCGCCGGGGCAAGATCGAGGGTGTGCCGGAGATCACGTTCTGGCGGCCTGGCCGTCATGAGGGGAAACCCGACTTTTACAAGCGAGTCGACTTCGATGACCAGGTGTATGTGACGATCAATGGCAAGTTTGAGGCTGTTACCCAGGAGATTCTAGCTCTGCATGAAGTGGGTCGGCCTGTTCTGGTGGGAACTGGCTCGGTAGAAGCATCTGAAGAATTAAGCAGGCGGCTGAAGGCTGTCGGGCTTGAGCATACAGTACTCAACGCCAAGCACAATGAACGAGAGGCACTGGTGGTGGCTCAGGCCGGGCGGATCGGCGCGGTGACGATCTCGACCAGCATGGCGGGGCGTGGCACGGACATTGTTTTGGGTGGAAATCCCGCCGGATTGGCAGGAAGCCAGGTCAGCCGGATATGTTTTGAGCGGAAGGAATTGGAATCGGTCGTCGCAGAGGTTGTCAGGGGTCGCACGGAGGCTGCCTACCAAATCGCGGAAGCCAATTCCCGTCTGGGAGCTGACGTGGTCGATTGGGTAGTAGAGGCTTACCAGGATCTTCAGCAGAAGATCGGCACGACTGAAATAGTCCAGCAGGTAGTTCAGGAACTACGGGGCCACGAGGATTATCAGGACATCCCCTACGATACATTAGCAGAGTTTGCCCAGCAGGTATCCTTGGCCCGCATCGACCGAACACGTCTCGACGCAGCACGTGAGGAAGCCCAAAAACGCGGGTTACCTGTATCCCTGATCCCGGACATCGAGTATTGGTTGCGGGAATATACGTCACTGGGCGGTCGGGTCGGGCAATCTGACCAGATCGAAGCCCTGACCCGGCGGTTGTATGATCGGCACTACAACGCGCGGGCCGCTGTCATCCGCGCCGTGCTGGCAGGTAATGATGAGGAAGCCCGCCGGATTATCGCCAGCTTTCCAGCGCTGCCCGAATCATTAATTGAAGATATCAAGGCAATTGCCAGACAGTGCGAGGAAGACCGACGCACCATCTGGGAACTGGGCGGACTCCACGTTATCGGCACGGAGCGCCACGAGTCGCGGCGCATCGATGACCAGCTCCGAGGCCGCGCGGCTCGGCAGGGTGACCCCGGCTCGTCGCGTTTCTACCTTTCGTTGGAAGATGATCTCATGATCCGTTTCGGCGGTGACCGTGCCAAGCGGATGATGGAGCGCCTGAACGTGCCTGAGGATATGCCGATTGCTGCCAACATCCTCAGTGGCGTCATCGAACAGGCGCAGGGGCGCTTTGAGCAGTACCACTTCGAGATCCGTAAGAACCTCGTCGAATATGACGAGGCGGTGAACCGGCAGCGCCAGATTGTGTATGACGAACGCGCCGCGATCCTCACGGGTGACACCAGCCAGCTCGATGAAATGGTGCGCGGCTTCATCGCCGAGGCACTCAGGAACGTCGTCACACGTTTTGGCGCAGGCTACGAAGAGTGGGCACTCGGCGAGATTCAAGCAGTGCTCGACGACTTCTCCAGTGTGGAGACGGGTGCAGTGAACACGCGGGGCGCCGTTCAGCGCTTGCTCCCCCTGTTCCCACGCCCTACAGCGGATGAACTGGCTGAGTTATTGACGCTGTCCGATGCAGCTACGCTTCAGGAAGAGTTGCATCAGCGGGTGTTGGATGGGATCGATCAAGGCTATCCCCTGCATATGCTGTATGTGGAGATCGCGCGCATCGTGCCGCCCTGGCCCCCCCTCCCAGCGATTGGTGCACATGGCATTGTGGGGTGGGAACGCTTCACCTCGCGGGTGTATACGCTGTTCGAGCGGTACGCCCACCGCGCGCATGGGGATTGGGTACAGAGTGTCGAAGAGACTTTGCGTGCCGAGATGGATCGGGCATTCCGGGAATACCTGGCCGATACAGCCCGAGGCGCCCGCTTCGCTGAAACGCAGGGCCGATTCTATCGTGCCCTGGATATGGCCCTCAGCAAGGCGATGCGGGCACTGTTGGCTAAACTGGAGCCCGACGACATGATCGAAGCTCTATTGGAGCGGGTGGATGATCTGATCGAGATCGCCCGCCACCCTCCGGTTGAAGGTTCCGGCAATGGGGCGGATGGCTCTGGCGAAGCGGCTGAGCGGTTCGAGCCTGAGGCGTATGTTTATTCCATCGGGCCGGATGCGCTTACCGAATATGAGCAAGCAGTGATGCTCAGTGTGATTGACAACGAGTGGCGACAATACCTGCTGGCAATCGACGACCTGCGTCAAGGCATTGGCCTGGAAGCCTATGGGCAGCGCGATCCGAAGGTGGAGTTCAAGCGCCGGGCTTTCGAAATGTTTGACCAGTTACGCGAGGGCGTGCAGGAAGAGATTGCCCGTCGCTTCTTCAATGAGCTGCCACGCCATAGCATGATCATCGAGCAAAAGCGGCTCCAGGCGCAGAAACTCGACGAGATGACCAGAGCAGGCTACCGCCTGGAGCGGCAGAAAATATCGGCCACCAAGAGACGAGCGACGAGCGGCGGGGGGCTTGAGGTACGGCGTGACCTGTGGAGCAACGTTGGCCGCAACGACCCCTGCCCGTGTGGCAGCGGCAAGAAGTTCAAGGATTGCCACTACCGCACCGTCCAACAAAGTCAGCAAACTGTCAAACAGAGCGAGATAGTTCATACCGGGGGCAGGCGCAAGCGCGGCAGGCGGCGTTGAGTCAGTGCGGAAGTAAGATAGACCGCTCTCTCGAGTGACGTTATGGCTAAGGGAAGCGACGAATGGATCGCAGAAGCAGCATAAGCGACCCGATGCTTTACGAGACGTTAAAGGGGATACCGAAGGTCGAGCTGCACCGCCATCTGGAAGGGTCATTACGCCTCACCACTCTGGCCGAGATCGCGCGCCAGTGCAGGATGGACCTTCCCGGCTATGAGGTCGAAGATATACGCTCGCTGGTTCAGATGACAGTAGAGGATGAGGCCAATCCGGGGGCGTATCTCAGCAAGTTCGGGGCGTTGCGCGGGTTCTTCCAATCGCCAGAGATCATCGACCGGCTAGTGTACGAAGCCGTCGCTGATGCGGCTGCTGATGGCATCGTATACTTTGAGCTGCGTTTTACGCCAATGGCGCTGGCGCGGGCAAAGAGTTTTCCCTTAGCGGATGTGACGGACTGGGCCATTGCTGCCGCTGAGCGCGGTAGCCGAGATTTCGGTATCGAAGTCAGGCTGATTGTGAGCATGAACCGGCATGAGAGCGTCGAACTGGGCCATGAGGTGGCCCGTATTGCCATCGAGCGTATGGATCGCGGGATTGTTGGTCTCGACCTGGCAGGGGCCGAGAACAAATATCTGGGTGAGGAGTTCGCCCCGATCTTCTCGATGGCGCGTGAGGCGGGGCTGGGAGTTACCATTCATGCAGGCGAGTGGGCGGGACCGGAGAGCATCGTCCTAGCAGTGGAACGGCTCGGTGCTCTGCGATTGGGCCATGGCGTGCGGGTCATCGAAGACGCCGGTGTGCTCCAGATGACCCGTGAACGTGGCATTGTCTATGAAGTATGCCCGACGAGCAATGTTCAATCGGGGGTATCCCGCAGCTATGAGCAACACCCGTTGCGAATTATGTACCGGACGGGGCTGCTCACAACCCTCAACACCGACAATTCCAGCGTCAGCGGTGTCACCCTCAGTCAGGAAATGCTGCGTGCGATTGAATACCAGGGCTTCACATTGGGTGACCTCAAGCAGCAGATCTTAACCGCCGCCCGCGCTGCCTTTCTGCCCCCAGCAGATCGGAACAGGCTCGTCAGCCATCTGAGCGCGGCACTGGACATCGACCCAACCAAATCAACTGCCCACCCCTATTTGTAGGCTGCCTAGCCGCTCTCCATTGACAGTTCTTCTTATCCATACTACAATATGAACGAACGTTCATTCATATGGGCTGCTCATTTGCTGAGGCGAACCATGCCCCTGGAAGCCAATGTAGGTGGGACGCGAGGAGAGCAGACGCGCCAGGCAATCCTGGATGCTGCTGAGCGGCTGTTCCTCTCGAACGGATTCAACGGAACCAGCGTGAGACAGATCGCCCATGAGGCAGGGGGAATTGCCGTCGGTGGCATTTACAACCACTTTAGCAGCAAGGAAGAGATATTCCGTGCCCTGCTGGAAGCACGCAACCCCTACTCCAGCGCTATCGACATCATCGATAGCCTCGACGCCGAGAGCGGCCCGGCGCTGATCCGCCAGGCATTCACCCGGTTGGAAAGCTTGGTCACTGAGAATTCCGACTTCTTTAGGCTGGTCATGATCGACATTCAAGAATTCGAGGGGAGTACAATCCGAGCGCTGGCAAGCCAGGTTGTTCCTCACATGGTACGGCTTGGACAGGAGGCCCAAGCTGCCGGGGGAATGCGCAAAGACGTGAACGTATTCGTGCTTACCCGGTGCTTTGCCATGATGATGATTGGCTATGTGCTGACCCAACTAGTGGCCTTCTCGCATGGGCGTAACGTGCTCGCTGAAATGATCGAGCTACCACTGCCGGACGCAGGCCCTGACTTCTGGATACCAGCTATCCTGGATGTATTCCTGTACGGTGTGGCCGAACGGGAGGATCGAGCATGATCGCGCGCACGCTGGCGATTACGCGAAAAGAAGTTCTGCACATCTTCCGCGACCCGCGCACGCTGACCCTGATCTTCCTGATCCCGGTCATCCAGATGGTGCTTCTGGGCTATGCAGCCACCACGGACATCGATAATATTGCGCTGGCTGTGCTCGATGCCGACCATACGCCGGCTAGCCGGGCGTTGGTGCGGGCCTATGAAGCTACATCGTACTTCCAAGTAACCCGCTATGTGGAAACAGAAGAACAGCTTGCCGCGCTGCTAGACCAGGGAGATGTGCGGGCAGCCATGATCGTGCCCCGCGCCTACAGCGAGCATTTGCTCGGAGGGCAGACCGTCGAGGTCGGTTTCATCGTGGATGGCTCCGATCCGACTGTCGCCAATACTGTCCTGGCAGCCGCACTTCAAACTGGCCAGGCGGAACGGATGGGACACTTCGGCGTGCAGTCCACTGGCCTAGAGGTGCGCCCGACGGTCTGGTATAACCCCGGCATGGAGAGCGCCAACTTCATGATCCCCGCCCTGATGGGCATGTTGCTGCAATTCCTGGCGACCATGCTCTCCTCACTGGCTATCGTCCGCGAGCGCGAGCTGGGCACGATGGAACAGCTCATCGTCACACCCATCCGGCCCATCGAGCTGGTGATCGGCAAGACCGCGCCCTATGTAGTGCTATCATTTTTCGACTTGCTGGAGGTGCTTGCAGTTGGCGTTTTCTGGTTCGGCGTGCCCATTCGAGGTAGCATCTGGCTCCTGTTGGGGCTGTCTGCTCTATTTCTGCTCGGATCACTGGGGATTGGGATCCTCATCTCGACAGTGACAAGCACCCAGCAGGAAGCCATATTGCTCAGCTTCTTGATCATCATGCCGGCGATCTTCCTGTCAGGCTTCTTCTTTCCGCTGGAGGCCCTGCCCTGGGGGCTTAAAATGCTGAGCTATGCTATCCCATTGCGGTACATGCTGATCATTGTCCGCAGCATTGTCTTGAAGGGAGTCGGCTTAGCCCCGCTGCAGAACGAAGTGCTGATCCTCACCGCGTTCTGCAGCGTGATCTTGATTCAGGCAGCGCGACGTTTCCGTAAGAGCTTGGATTAGGCGGTATGACACACAACAGCGACGAAATCATCATCCAGACCAATGCGCTACGCCGCGAGTTTAGCAGGGGCAAGACGGTCGCGGTCAGCGACCTTGACCTGACGATCTACAAGGGAGAGATCTTTGGGCTGGTGGGACCGGACGGCGCGGGCAAAACCACAGTTCTCCGCTTACTGGCAGCGATCATGGACCCGACCAGCGGTTCGGCAACCGTCGCCGGGTTCGATACAGTCAGAGAGCCGGAGGCGATCAAAACGCGGATCGGGTACATGGCACAGACCTTCAGCCTGTACCGTGACCTCTCAGTGACTGAGAACCTGAACTTCTTCGCCGACGTATACGGAGTCGGGGGGGCGGTTCGTAAGGAGCGCATCGAGCGGCTGCTCCACTTCGCTCGTCTCACGGACTTCCGCACCCGCCGAGCAGGGAGGCTTTCCGGCGGGATGCAGAAGAAACTTGGTCTGGCTTGCACTCTGATCCATGAACCGGAGATCCTGTACCTGGACGAGCCAACTACCGGGGTCGATCCGGTGTCGCGCCGCGAGTTCTGGGATATTCTGACCAACCTGCACGTTCAAGGCGTGACCATTGTGGTCAGTACCCCCTACATGGATGAGGCCGAGCGTTGCTCGCGGGTGGGGCTGATGTACCAGGGGCGGCTGATCGAATGCGATGCTCCCACCGCGATCCGCAACCGTCTAATTGGGCAGATGCTGGAATTCCAACCTAGCGACCGCCGCCGGGCGCGTGAGCTGCTACGGAGACTGCCGGGAATCCGCGAGGTGCAGTCGTTCGGCGAGCTATTGCACGTGTTCGTGGACGATGTAGCCGAGGGACAGCGCATCATCGAGCAAACGCTGGGCGAGGCCGGGTTGGCAGCCAGGGGCATGCGACGGATCGAGCCACGTATGGAGGAGGCGTTTGTATCCCTGATCCGCAGGCGTGCTCAGGCGGATAAGGAGGGGCAGCCATGAGAACCCTCACTCCCCTTCCCCCGCTGGGAGAGAACGAGCCGACCCAGAACGGGCGGGAACGCGCGATCTGGGTTGAGGGCCTGACTAAGAAGTTCGGCGAGTTCATAGCGGTCGATCACATCACCTTCCACGTGCAGCGCGGGCAGATCTTTGGTTTCTTGGGGCCGAATGGCTCTGGCAAGACAACCACGATTCGGATGTTGCTGGGCCTGCTGCACCCCACTGCTGGAACGGCCTTCGTGCTGGGCCACGATATTACCCACCAGGCAGAAAGTGTCCGCCCCCGATTGGGCTACATGTCTCAACGTTTCAGCTTATACGATGACCTGACCGTGATCGAGAACTTGCGCTTCTATGGGCGCACTTACGGCCTGAGGGGCGATCGGCTTAAAGAGCGCATCCAGTTTGCGTTGGAGATGGCCGATCTGAAGGGCCGCGAGCGCGAGCGGACGAAGAACCTCTCCGGCGGATGGCGCCAACGACTGGCGCTCGGCGCGGCCATTTTGCACGAGCCTGATCTTGTATTCCTCGACGAGCCGACGGCGGGAGTCGATCCAGTCTCGCGGCGTGCGTTCTGGGATCTATTATACGAGATCGCTATGCGAGGCACAACTATTTTCGTCACGACGCACTACATGGACGAAGCCGAGCATTGCGAAGAGTTGGCCTTCATCCACGATGGGCACATCATCGCGCGCGGATCGCCGCAGCATATTAAAGACACAATGATGCAGGGTCAAGTGCTGGAGATCGCACCCAATGACCCTACCCTTGCCATGACGGTGCTCGGTGAAGCGCACCGACGGGGCAAGCTGCCGGTGGAGGAAGTAGCCCTATACGGGGCGCAGATTCATGTCATTGGCGCGGAGATCGGGCAACACATCGAGTCAATCCGCGACCTGCTGCGCTCTCAGAATGTTGAGCCGGGTTCAATGGAGGTGATCGCACCCTCGCTGGAGGACGTGTTCATTTCCTGCATCCGGCGTGCGGAGTAAGTATCCGAAACCCAAGAACGCAGGGATGAAAAACAACCTGTGTCTGTGGTCTCCTCATCTCTGTGTTGAGGCTTCTTAGGTGGGACGTACGATGACCAGACGACGAATCATTGTCACGATAGTAGTGGCTCTCCTGCTGATCGGCGGCGCAGCGGCAGTGCTCTTCAGCAGTGCTCAGAATGGCCCACGCCAGCATCTCGTTGAACAATTTGAAGCTGCCCGGCAGACCATCCCCGGGCAACTGGAAGTCTCCGGATTCATTGAAGCCGAACAGATCGAGGTGGCGGCTGAAATGGGCGGGCGTGTGTTAGAACGAGCCTTCGAGGAAGGTGATGAAGTCGTAGCAGGCGATGTGTTGCTGCGGCTTGACACGGCCATGCTTGAAGCACAGAGGGATGCAGCGCAGGCCCAGCTTGATATGATGATCGCCCAGCGGAATTTGCTGGCAGCTACCCCACGCGAGGAAATTATCCGCCAAGCACAGGCCCAAGTGGCAATTGCCCAGGCAGCGGTGGATGCGGCAGCCATCGCGGTGGCTGATGCAGCGGCCATCGCTAACAACCCACAGGAGATCGAGCTTCAATTAGCGGACGCCCGCACGCAGCTCGCCGTCGCCAGCGAACAGCTTGTCGCTGCTCAAATAGGGTTCACTGCTGCCGACCGGTCGCTTGAACTCTATTATTATGGTCTCGACCAGCTTGAGGCGGCCCGCCATCAGGCCAACCGATTCGGAATGGGTGGCACGGTGGGCAGCCTGCCGCTTGATATGACGCTCTCACCACAGCGCTATTACGAGGCTCAGATCAACCTCAACATGGCGCAGGAAGCAGTACAGGGCGCACAGGACCTGGTGAACACACTTCAAGACTATGCAGATAGCCCAACAGGGCTGCTGGCGCAGGTCAGCAGCGCACAGGCACAACTCGAAACCTCTCAGGCATCGCTGGCCCGTGCCCAGGCCGAACTTGAAGCCTTACGGGCTGGCCCTCGCCCGGAAGACCTCGCTGTAGCTGATGCACAGGTCGAGGAGGCACGGGCAGCCGTCGAAGCCATCGGTACGCAGATTGCCCGGATGACCATCACCGCACCTATTGACGGGATCGTGCTGGAGCAGACTGTGCATGTGGGAGAGCTGGCTGCGCCCGGTGTGCCCTTGGTGACACTTGGTAACTTGGATGTGGTTGAATTAACGGTCTATGTGCCTGAAGCTCAGCTTGGCGAGGTGCACCTCAATCAAGCGGTGACGGTTACGGTCGACTCATTCCCTGGTCGGGTATTCAGAGGAACGGTCGTGCGTATAGCCGACGAGGCAGAATTCACCCCGCGGGGCGTGCAAACCCGCGAAGAGCGCGTGAACCTCGTATTCGCCGTGAAGATTCAGATTCAGAACGAGGATCACTCCTTGAAGCCCGGTATGCCTGCCGATGCGGTGTTCGAGTAGGAGGTGTGGATTTTGGGAACAGCAGTCTGGCGTACGTGGAGCGGGATCATCGCGCTGGCGACCGCCCTTATCCTAGCTGCGTGTGCAACTGATAGCGTCACCGAAAGTGAAACCGCTGAGCCGATAGAAGCGTCGGGCTTCCTGGAAGCGGAAAGCTTGAGCGTCGTCGCTGAGACGGCTGGGCGTGTGGCCGAAGTGCGAGTTGAAGAGGGGCAACCAGTAACAGCGGGGCAGGTGTTGATCGTGCTGGACGATACCCTCCTGCGGGCCAATCGTGCCCAAGCAGAGGCCGCTGTCGCGGTTGCCCAGGCCACCCTCAATCGGCTGCGTGCGGGAGCTAATGAGGAAGAGCTGGCAGCAGCTCGGGCAGCACTCGACGAAGCACAGGCGGCTCTGCGTGGTGCGCGTCGTGCGTCGAGTGGCGCATGGGCTGCTGCTGGCAATCCCCAGTCAGTGGAAGTGCAGATCGCTGCTGCCCAGACCCAGGTCAATCTCACCGCCCGGCAGGTCGAACTGGCCCAACAGCAATTAGAAGAAGCACGGATCAAACTGGGGTGGCTACGGATCGATGAGCCACGCGATGAACAGGCGATTGAGTTCCAAGAGTACCAGGTGCAGATTCTAGAGGCCCAGCTTAGAGCAGCCGAGGCCCAGGCGCTAGGGGCGCAGCAGAAGTTGGCATTGCTGGAGGGACAGCGGGAGCACCCTCTATCCGCCATTGCTCAGGCGCGGGCGGTGCAGTCTCAGATTCCTATCGCCGAGGCCCGCGTTGCACTAGCCCAGGCACAGTATGACTTGGTCGCCAACGGACCGTTGCCAGAAGAGGTTGACATCGCCGAGGCCCAGGTGGCCATGGCTGAAGCACAGGTAGCCCTGATCGATGCGCAGATCGCGCAACTGACGCTGATCGCGCCCGTTGAAGGGATTGTAACCACACGCTCCGTCCACGCCGGGGAAATCACCTCACCTGGCGTGCCACTCCTCACACTCTCTGACCTCAGCACCCTTAAATTGGTGCTGTATATCCCCGAAACGCAGATCGGGCTGTTGAGGCTGGGGGCGCCGGTGCACATCACAGTGGATGCCTACCCCGGCGAAACTTTTGAAGGCACAGTGACGTTCCTCTCTCGTGAGGCTGAGTTCACGCCACGCAACGTGCAAACTGAGGAGGATCGAGTCAGCCTGGTCTTCGCCGTACATGTCCGGATCGAAAACCCGGATGGCAGGCTGAAGCCTGGTATGCCTGCCGATGCAATAATCGAGACGGGGGACTAGCCAGGACTGTCAAGCACTGTGACGCAGCCCATAGACATCCCCAACACCATCGGGAGTGCAGGGCAGCGATCCATACCATCCACAGTCAGCTTGTCTGGTACGTTTCTGGCTTGAGCGCGGCGATATAGGGTAGAGTGCGGTACCGGTCAGCATAATCTAGCCCATAGCCAACCACCCACACGTTGGGGATGTCAAAACCGAGATAATCTACCCGGACGGCAACCTCCTCGCGCTCCAATTTCCGTAGCAGAACGCACGTCCGCAGCGAGGCAGGGTTGCGTGCTTGGAAGTTACGGATCAGATAATTGAGCGTATAGCCTGTATCGAGAATATCCTCAACGATCAACACATGTCGTCCGGCCAGAGCGGTGCGTGTATCCATGATCATGCGAACACTACCACTACGGACATGTCCGCCATCGTAGCTGGCAAGTGCGATGAAATCCACATGATGCCGGATAGTCAGGCGACGGGAGAGATCGGCGAGGAAGATAAAGGCTCCCTTCAACACCCCTACCAACACAAGCTCATCGTCGTCGTGATAGTCGGCGCTGATCTGCACAGCAAGTTCGTCTACTCGGCGCCGTATCACGTCTTCGTTGAGCAGCACTTGTTCCACACCATCAGGGACGATCATGACGTGCCTCTCCCGATCAGTGTGAGGGCGGAGGAGGTAGGAAGTTATGCAACTAAGTAATCCGCCCCTACGGCCCAGTTAACATAGGTATTGTACCTCACCGCGCAGGTGTAGGGGTTGGTGACTCGGTAGCACGGCGGAGCTTGAGGTTAACCACTACGATCCCGGCCACCACCAGCAACGAGCCGATGACTAACCGTAGGTCAACGGCTTCGTTGAGAAAGACGATCCCCAGGATCAGGCCGATCACTGGAAAAACATAGGTCACAACCGAGGCCCGCGTCGCGCCCCAGGTATTGATCAAGTAGAAGTACAGCAGATAGGCGGTGCACGATCCGAGCAATCCAAGCCACAGCAGCGCCAGCCACGTGATTGGCAGGGCAGGCAGCCGGATTGGGTGCTCGGCAAAGGGAGTTACCAACCACAGAATCACATCAGCAAATAATAACGTCAGCGTGGATTGCACCACCGGAGACTGGCCCTGTAGATGGCGGCGGGTGAATGTCACGCCAACGGAGTAACTGATCGCCGCCCCCAGTACTGCAAGTTGGCCCAGCAAGTTGCCCCTCAAGCCCGCCGGCCCCAGGTCACGACTCATCAAGATCACCACACCAGCGAAGCCCACAACCAGCCCTGCCATCCGGCTCAGGGTCAGTTTCTCATCGAGCAGCCAGAAGTGGGCAATGACAATGGTGAACAGCGGCATTGTGGCGTTCAGAATGGACGCCACTGCCGAGTCAATGCGCGTCTCGCCCCACGAGATCAAGGTGAACGGCAATGCCGTCTGGAATACGCTAAGAATCAAGAAGGCCAGAATTATCCGCCGATCTCGGGGAAACGACTGGCGCCGAAGACGCATCACCACCAGCAGGCCGAGCAGCCCAAACAGGATGCGAAACGCCACCAATGTGAACGGCCCGATATCCTGAAGCGCGATCTTGATCCATAGAAATGACGTTCCCCAGATCGCTCCCAGCAATGTGAACGCCCCCCACTCCCGGAACCTCATCACGGCCTCCTCAAGGTGATATGGGGGCGAAGCACACCCCATCCTGAGAAACATCGACTGCGCTGGGCGATGTGATCTTACAGCGCCCCCTCCATCTGGAGGAGCCACCGCTTCGCATCGAGGCCGCCGCGGTAACCATGCAGGCTGCCATCGCTGCCGATTACCCGGTGGCAGGGCAAAACGATCATCAGCGGGTTGGTGCTCAGTGCGTGGCCCACAGCACGACTGGCGCTTGGTTTGCCAATGGCGGAGGCCACCTGACGATACGTCCACACAGTCCCCGCAGGGATGGCGGCGACAGTCTCCAACACCCGACGTTGGAAGGGTCGGACGTGGCTCAGATCGAGCGGCAGGTCGAAGCGCATCCGGGGATTGGCAAAGTAGGCACGAAACTGTGTCATCATACTCTTCAAGGTAGACACATCACGCTCAGTGCGAGCTAGCGGATCGAGCAGTGTAAGGAAGACATCCCGTCTCAGACCCAGGTCAACCCTGCACAAGCCTCGCTCGCTGGCGGCGATGTGCAGAGGGCCAAGCGGCGTTTCTAACACATCCCAGCGGATCAGGGGCGCAGTTTCCACAAACCATGCCTGCACACGGCGACGAGATCGCTCAACTGCCCCCTGCGATGGATGGTCCAGTGCATCTCTCAAGGACTTTACGAGTGGATCGGTCATTAACTTTCTCTCCAGTCAGGTCGGCAGGGAAGTCAGAATGCGACGCAATCGCCGTAGGCCATGTGAGACATTAGCGCGGGCACTTTCCTGGGAGCAGTTCAGCACAGCAGCGATCTCGGCATACTCCAGCCCTTGGAGATAGCGCATCACGACTGCGGCTCGTTGCGAGGGCGGCAAGGCAACAATCGCGGCACGCATCGCTTCGACCTCGTCGAGGTGCATTGTTTGCTCAAGTGTCGGACTGGCGAGGTCGCCACCCAGATGCTCCGCTTCCTCTATATCGAGCCAGCTCGCTTGCCCCGCTTGCCTTAGCGCTGAGAGGGTTGTATTGGTTGCAATCTTGTACAGCCACGCCCGGACGTTGCTCTCTGGGCGCAGCCGGGGATAGGCCCGATAAGCTCGCTCGAACACATCCTGAAGGAGGTCTTCCACTTCAATGCTGCCTTCCCTCCGACCTGCTGCACTGAGCAGCCGCCATAAATAGATGTATAGCTCATCGTGGTGGCGCTCGATCAGATCCTCAAAGCGGGCAGGCGCGCTGGTCATAGGAAGTACCCCAAAGGTATGGCGTTCGAGTGTCACAAACTATAACTCTCGGGGTGTTCTGGTGTGAAAATCGGCTGCTCAATTGTCACCCTCGCTGTGCGGGCGCGAAGCAGGTTTTGACAGATTTTGGCAGCACCCCAAGAGGCTATGGCAGCCCTGCCCGGCGTAAGATAGAGCATCCTTTCATACGAGGCATGCCTGCATGGACTACACCAGCTTAAAGAACCCGCTGCTGATCGCCCTGATTGGTCTGTTACTGGGGCTGGCAGCCGACCTGATGACTTACAACCAACCGCTCGGCATCTCGGTGCCAATCATCGCCACATTGGTGCTGATCGGACTGATCGGGCTGGCGCTGGTCGAAAAATCACCTTTGACGGTGGCTAACCTGTGGCTGGTGCTACCGTTGCTGACGCTGACGGTGTTTTCGGCAGTGCGGGCTGCACCACTGCTGCGTTTTCTGAATGTCAGTGGTGCGGTGCTGCTACTGGCTCTGTTGGCGAACCGCCTCACCTCCCCGGTGGTGACAACGCTGAATATCGGGGGATATTTCGTTGCATTCGCAGAGAGCATGGTGTTCAGCCTCTTTGTGCCTTTCCGGTTGCTGCCGCGCAGCGCTGCCGAGCTGCGCCAGCGTGAGGGTACAGGCGAACGGCCCCTGCGGCGGGTGCTGGTCGGGCTGCTGATCGCCGCACCCTTCCTGTGTCTCTTCACCTACCTGTTCGCCGCCGCCGATCTTGTTTTCTCTAATATGGTCAACCGGATTCTCGGGGCGCTGAACATGGCTGACATTATCGGCCATACCCTTCTGACAGCGACACTGGCATGGATCATCATGGGAGGGCTGGCTTACGCTCTAGCCCGCACCGCGCGCGGGCCGCTCCATCTCAGCCAAGCAACCGCCTCCTCATCCAACGCTGAAGAGGCCGGCGAGAGCGCCCTCGAGCCATCTGGTCTACCTCAACCCCCTGCGCGGAAGTGGATCGGAGCACTGGAGGGAGCGGTCGCGCTGTTTAGCATTGATGTGCTGTTTGCCCTCTTCGTAGCGATCCAGTTCGCGGCGCTGTTCGGCGGTGAGGCATTCTTGCGAAGCCAGGGTCTCACTTACTCGGAATACGCCCGGCGGGGTTTCTTCGAGTTGCTGGCAGTAGCGGGGATCACGCTATGCCTGATTCTAGGGCTGGACTTCATCACCCGGCGTGAGTCCCCCCTCCAACAAGCCGGATTCCTGGCGGGGGCAGGTCTGATGACTGGCCTGACAATTGTTATCCTAGCCTCGGCGTTCCAGCGGCTGCGGTTGTACGAGCTGGCCTACGGGTTCACGCGGCTGCGGGTGCACTCGCACGTGTTCATGATCTGGCTAGCGATTCTACTGGTTGTGATGTTTGTGCTCTTATTGGTGAACCGGATCCGCTGGTTTGCAACGGCGACGCTGGTAGCGGCCATCGGCTTTACTCTCACCCTGGACTTTCTCAACCCGGATGCTTTTATCGTAAAATGGAACTTGGCACGCTATATGGAGGGCGAGGAACTGGATGTGGCATACCTGGGTAGCTTGTCTGAGGATGCTGTGCCGCAGTTGATCCCGCTGCTGTACCAGTATGAGGCGGAGATTGGGCAGCAAATTGGGCCATGGCTGCGCACTCGGCTTGACCGACTCGACCAACGAGCGCAGCGCGCAACCTGGCCATCAACCCATCTGGGCATCGATCAGGCATACCGCGCTCTAGACGTGAATCGGGGGTTGATCGAGCAGTTCGAGCCAGCGTATACGTACTGGTTTGATTAGGCCCCCCATTCTCGGTCTCGAACCGTGGCGGAGTAGCAAAAGCACACCACTGCCATCCGAGTCAGACATATCCGCGCGCTGTCAACTCGCACCCTCACCCGATCCTCTATCCAGCCTGTAAAGAGGGGCCACCCTGTACATCGACAAGCCCCGCCCGACTCGCTATAATGCGCCCGACCTGCGTGCCGGGCCTGACAACGATATGCTGCCATCACCAACTCTCTATCCCACTAGGACACCACGTGGCCGGCGATCCCTCCTGCGCTTGATGGCTTCGCCCGGTCTGCTGCTGATTGGCGTGCTGCTATGTGTGTTGATCACCACTCTGAGCATCTCAGCCGCTGGGGGTGTGGTGGCAGGCCAGCGTGAGCGCCATGCCCAGGCCACACAGACTACTGCGGCTGAGATGGACCTGCAGTTTGCCTTGGGCGTGGCCGATCAGGAAGCGGGGAGCTATGCGCTGGCTGCTCAACGCTTCCGATGGATCGTGGAGCGCGTTCCTGACTACCCTGGCGCAGCGGAGCGGCTTGCCCAGGTAGAGGAGCTGATGGCTCAGGTCGAGACGGTCGCCCCAACGCTCCCACCAAGCACGAGCCAAGACCCCACAACTCTCTTCCTCGATGCACAGAATTACTACGATCAACAGCAATGGGCTAGTGCCATCACCCGCCTTCAGGAATTGCAGAGCATTGACCCAACCTACCGCGAAGCCGAGGTCAAAGAAATGCTGTATCAATCGTTGGTAACACTTGGCCTGAGCTATGTGCGCGGAAACCGCATCGAGGAGGGACTGTTCCTGCTCGACCAAGCAGATGACATCCGACCTCTCGATGATCAGACAGAGGGGGAACGCTACCTGGCAACGTTGTATTCAACAGGGCTGACATACTCCAACCTGGAATGGCGGATTGCTATCGATAACTTCCGGGCGATCTATGATTTGGCTCCGAATTATCGTGACGTGCCAGCCCGACTATGGGAAGCGTATGTCAGGTATGGTGACCAGCTTCTCCGGGGCGGGGCTGGCTGTAATGCTGTGACCCAATACGAAGCGGCGCTGTCCATGCGCGATGACGAGGCGGTGCGCGAGAAGGCGCGCCAAGCAGAGGATGCCTGCGCCAACCCGACCCCACTGCCGACCGCCACACCACTCCCCCTTGACACCCCAGGGGCAGGTCGCACTCCGTCCCCTACCAACACGCCCAGCGGGATCAACCCCATTCCCTGATGGGAGTGGATAAGTATCCGGTACGGGTAAAACGGGGCAGGGTCGAATGCTCCCATTATCAAAGCACAGGGCAGCAAGTCAAGGTTGGGCGTACCCCATCGGGCAAACACAGCAGTCTGAGCCGCCATCAAGCTCTTTGTCTTTGCCTGGAACCGCCACCAGTTGCACAAGTGCCGTTATCTGACCTGCCCTGCTCACATCAAAGACTTCATGAACCCGCGATGTTCTCCACTCCCGGAGTTGGGAGTTGGGTGTTCGTTGAGAATTCAGCAGATTCTCTGTTACAATCGACGCCCACGGGCCAATTGCCCCCGGCAATACCGCCCTCCTTTACTTCAGGGCAGGTGTATGGACGAAGCGGGCCTTATTGGCGATGCCCAACGCGGCGATCTCAATGCTTACAACACCTTGGTTCTGCACTACCAGACCCAGGCATTCAACGTCGCCTATCGCATTATGGGCGATGTGGATTCAGCGACGGATGCAACCCAGGAGGCGTTCATCTCCGCTTACCAGGCAATCCATACCTTCCGTGGTGGGTCGTTCAAGTCATGGCTGATGCGCATCGTGACCAATGCCTGTTACGACGAATTGCGCCGAACCAGGCGCCGCCCTCAAACCTCGCTCGATGCCCTATACACCGAGGACGAAGCTCCGGACTCCCCCCTGGTCAGCCGGGCTGAAAATCCGGAGAGTTACGCCCAGCGAATGGACCTTCAGGCGGCCATTATGAGCTGTCTCCAGGGCCTCTCGGAGGATCAGCGTACAGTGGCAGTGTTATCTGACCTTGAGGGATTCAATTATGATGAGATCGCCGCCATTGTTGGCATCGCGCTCGGAACGGTCAAATCGCGCCTGAGTCGCGCCCGTGCCAACCTGCGCGATTGCCTGCAGGGATACGAGGAACTATTGCCTGCTGCCTATCGTCTTAGTGGTGGGAGTCCATAGACGGCAGCGGGTACGCGGGTCTGGCCTATGAACGCCGCAACTCCTGATAGCGAGACATCGGCTTGAGCACCCCCTTGAATGAGCGTGATCGCATCGCGCTGAACGCCTACCTGGACGGGCAGCTTTCGCCCACCGAGAAGGCCATCATTGAGCAGCGACTGGCTCGTGAGCCGGTCCTACGCACAGAACTGGAGTCGTTGCGGGCAACGGTTGCGCTGCTGAAGATGGCCGAACGGGTTCCTGTGCCGCGCAACTTCACCCTCGATCCGGCCCGTTATGGCAGGCCCGCCCGGCGCGGTTGGTTGGGCCAGATTGCCCCGAGGGGGATGCCGCGCCTCGCGCTGGGAGGGGCACTGATCACTGTAGGTTTAGTCTGCGCAGTAGTCCTTATCTTCAGTCTACGGGGAGGTGGCACGCCGATGGCTGTGGCGCCTGCTCCGGGGGCCGCTCTCCAGGAAAGGGCCATCGGTGAGGATGTGGAGCAACCACTCGTATCGACCGAGGCTGCCCCCCAGGAGATGGCTGCTGCCGAAGTTGCTCAGGAAGAGGCAGTCGAGATGCCTGCGGCAACTACCACTCTGCCACCTGCCGTTGAATCCTATGGCGCTCCCGTCCCTGATGAGGTGGGACTTCCTCCAGAAGGGCTTGGCGGAGGGCCTGGCGGGCCGGAGACAGGCATCGGTGGTGCCGCGCCCGCGCCGGCCCTGCCGTTGCCCACGCCGGTTGCTCCCCAGGCAGATCAGATGATGGCAACTCCCACGCTGGAGGAAGGTATCGGGCCGGCTGCCATTGAGACGCAAGTTGTCGAGGCCGAAGCGCAGCCGATCACTCCTCAGAGGGTTGTGCCTCCTGAACCATCTTCTTCGTTGCCTGAGGCCCGCCCCACCGGGCAGGCGGATCGCACCCCGCTGCAATCTTGGTTGCCGGTGGTGGTGATCGTTGGGTTGCTGGTGTGCGCCTTGTTTGCCTTTACTCTGGCCCGTGTATTGAAACGGCGGCAACAACGTGATCGATCCCCGTGAGATGCGCTTCTGCCCACGATGTGGGCAACCCCTCTCCGATGGCCTCCGCTTTGGCAAAGTCCATCGCGTGTGCGAAGCGTGCGGCTTCATCCACTTTCGTGATCCTAAAGTGGCGGCAGTGGTATTCGTGACCCGCGATGATAGGGTGTTGTTGGTAAAGCGGGCCGTCGTCCCGGAGCTTGGCAGGTGGGCGCTCCCCGCGGGATTTATCGATTACGGCGAAGACCCGCGCGAGGCCGCCATCCGCGAAGTGCGCGAGGAAACCGGGCTGGAAGTTCGGATTACCGGACTGATTGATGTGCTGGGCGGGGCTGGCTCCGGCTCAGCCAGTATCGTGATCCTGTTCGAGGGAGAGGTGGCCGGTGGGGCGCTCGCCCCGGGGGATGACGTGGATGAAGTTCGGTTCTTTTCCCCCGATGAGCTACCTACCGACCAGATCGCATCCTTTCAAAGCACGCATCTGCTGATTCAGCGCTGGCTGTCCGGCAGGTGAAGTAACGTGCGAACCCCCTAATCAACAGAGAAAGCTGCCACCTCCCACACGTCCAATCGCAGCGCCCTCAAAGGGCTGCAATCCCGGCGGCCTCTCCCACGCTTCCCTCACAGCGAATGCTGCTTGCGGGCGATGGTGATCAGGTTCACACCCAGCGCCTTCGGAATCAGTGGCCACCCGGTGATCACCTGGATCAGGCTGGGCCAGCCGAATAAGGCAAACTGGATAGCAGGCGGGATAAGGGGCAGGTAGGGCACATCCCATAGCCCATCTCCAAACTGGTGCAACACACGGAACCCGCTTTCCTCTACCCAGAGCCGCCATGTATCTGGGGGGTGGACGTTAATATGTGTCGGGTCTTTGGAGATGGCATCGGCTGTCTGCTCGACGTGCTTCAGGGGGCGTAAGGCGTAGACAGGGTTTGGAGTGGCAAACAGGAACAAGCCATCGGGTGCAAGAAGGCGATTCACCTGCCTGATCGCTTCTCGCGGGTCGACCAGATGCTCAACTAGGTGCAACGCGACCACCGCATCAAAGCTGTGATCGGTGAAAATGTCCAGTCGGTCGGCAGAGGCTACCAGTGTTAGTGCCTGTGGTGCATTGCGGCGGGTTTCCCGCGCTGCGTAGAGCGCAATATCGATCCCCACGCAGGTGAAATTGTTTGACAATAGACTCAACAGATGTCCCAGCCCCGAACCAAGCTCGAGCATCCGATGTGACGGCCCGTGAGGCGGCGCATAGCGGCGCACCAGTCGGGCATAATATTGCCGTGCGAACCAGTACATGCTGAACCGCCCCAATGGGCGATCTGCATAGTTATAGCTACGAAAGTAGCGCTCACCGTACTCATGTAGGGGAGCTTGGGTAGGTGGGACAGATGGGCAGGTCATGCCTATCCTCTAGCTGCATAAACGGCAGGCCGATTTTATCTTGGGCATCAGGACAGAGGCAAAAGCAGATTGCTCATCCGCTGCGCGACGCCCGACTTGTATTGAACCGCGCCGGGCAAAGGGTTATACTCCCTGGCTACAGGGGCTTGCAAGTTGTCCTTGTTATTTTTGATCTTGAGGATATGAGCAAGGAGGAAGGCGATGGCTCCCGAGACAGTAGCGAAAGATGTGGTAGTGAGTCTCCAGTACAAGTTGCGTCTGGACGATGGGACGTTGGTTGAAGAGAGCAGTGAACACGATCCGCTGGTCTACCTGCATGGGCATAAAAACATCGTCCCCGGCTTGGAACGCGCATTAGAAGGGATGCGGGTTGGTGAGCGCAAAACGGTGGTCGTCGAGCCACAGGATGCCTATGGCGAATACGATCCCGATGACGTGGGCCGACTAAGCCGTGACCAGCTACCTGCGGGCTTTGTGCCAGAAGTGGGGATGTTCCTTCCAGTGGTTGACGAGACAGGCCGTGAGAGTGAGGTCGAGATTGTGAGTATTGAGGAAGATGCGCTTATCCTTGATTTCAACCACCCGATGGCTGGCGAACGCTTGCAATTCGAGGTTGAGATTACCGGTCTGCGCGCAGCCAATCCCGAGGAACTCGATCACGGGCATGCACACAGTCACGGCCATCTCCACTGATCAATGGCGGGTCTCCCGCCTGTCGTGTCGGCGGTGGCGACATGGGAGGGCGAGTGCCGGCTAGAAAGCCCGGCGTACGGGCGAGCGGAGCGCAGTCGCGCGACCCAGCACGAGGTGGTCCTCACAACTCTGGTCAGCGTCCCCAGAAGGCTGTCAGGGTCTGGCTAACACGAAACGCCCGCATATAGGGAGCGGCGTTCTCAGCGGTGAACGGGCGCGGTTCCTCCACGAACTGCCTGATCGCATTGTTCGTGGTCACATTGCGGACAGCCAATAGTTCCAACAGGCTGCGCGTCACTGGGGGGTTGGGCAGCAGAGTCTCCATGAAAAACACCGCCAGCCTGATCAGCAACATCGGGAAGCGGATCAAGATGCGCCGAGTGCCGAGCGCTGCCAGCGTCCGCCGCTCGATTTCCTCCAATGTCAGTACCTCCGGCCCGCCCAGCTCATACTCTTTGCCGATAGTTGAACGGTCGTCCAGTGCTTTGACGACCGCCGTTGCCACATCATCAACCCACACTGGCTCAAACAGGGAATCTGCGCCACCCACGATAGGGAAGAAGATCGGAGTCAGGGGAATCAGGCGCGCAAACGAGTTAGCAAACTCATCCTCCGGCCCCCAGATCACAGATGGGCGAAAAGCAGTCCAGTCCAGGCCTGACTTCGCTACGTACTCTTGTGCCCGGCCCTTTGATGCCAGGAACCGATATGGCAGCGCTGAGTCTGCACCGAGTTGGCTTATGTTGATCAGCCGCCTGACCCCAGCAGTCCGTGCCGCATCGACCACATTCACCGTGCCCTGGTAGTTGATGTCTTCATAGCGGCCCCGCCCTTTCTCAATGGCTATCGCGACGGTGTGGATCACCGCTTCAACCTTATCCAGGGCAGCGGTGAGCGTCTCCGGGCGTGCTACATCGCCCTCGATCCACTCCACGTTGAGGCCAGCCAGCCGACCTTCCCGCTCCGCTCGTCCTCGATCATGGACAAGCACTCGCACCGGCCTGCCCATCTCAGCCAGCCGCCGCACAATATGGCTGCCAACGTATCCCGTTCCGCCTGTAACCAGAATCATCTTGCACCCCTAAACGCCCTGTGTGATGGTGTGAAGCCAGATACTCACGTTCCCGCCCCCATACTGGCCGCCTCGTCCAGCCATCGCACCAGCAGATCGCCCTGGTGACCCAGGTAGGCAGCGGCGGCATCATGGTAGGCGCGCAAGTATACGCCAGTCAGGTGCGCTGGCACGCCGAAGTTGGTCAGCAGCTCTCGCATCCAATAAATGTCTGGGCCAAGGAAGTTTACATTGCCTAGCCGGAGCGCCGCAATGATGTTCCGCCCTATATTCAGATTAGCAACTGCCAGGTTGTCAGGGCTTATGCCGCTCTGAAGCATCAAATCCCAGGTGCGCGCTTCGATCTTGATCTGGGCTTTCAAGTAGCCTGTCAGGGCCTCATGATAACCTGGTGGTAGCGGGGGAGCCGCTGGAACACGAAGCGGCGATTGAAGCAGTTGCTCTATGGACTGCACAGCGCGGTCGATCCGTTGCCCCAGGAAGTAGCCTGGAATGCGCTCTGCCAGCTCGGGAATCCGGTTGAATACCAGCCCACCGAAGGCGACCGGCACGCTCATGGGCCTGAGCGCCTCGATCACATCCAGCAAACTGGCAGCGGTGTGAAGTTGCTGCACAGGCATCACCACAAAGTTGGGCCGTGCAGTCGTTACAGTATGTTCCAACCGCTGTGCTGGTACATTGGCTCCCAAGTACACCACGTCGTAGCCTAGGCGGCGTAGCAGCAACGTCAGCAGCAGCGGGCTGAAGATATGCCCTTCGTCCGGTGGGCTGCCGATCAGGATACGACCGGGACGTGTTGGCGCAGGGGTGGCAGCGATCAGCGTCTCCAGTCGACGGATCGCCAATCCGGACGCGAAGTGTTCCTGTTGAACTGTGATCTCGTCCTGATACCAACCATCGCCAATGGTCGACAGGCCGCGTTGGAGCACCTCGAAGCATACTACTTCTGGAGGATAGACCGCGAATGCCTGCGCCAGCACATGTTCAGCTTTCGGTTCGTCAAAGCTCAGACAAGCCCCGATCCATGCCTCTCGCAGTTCCGCCAGCGATTCGCCCCCCGCGAAGGCCAGCGGAGCACGCGCGCCGTCGGGGGTCGCATACTCCGGCATTTGGAGCGGGTCTTTTCCGTCTGCTTCGTGCCTGCGCCACAATTCTACCGCCCGACTGATGCTCATCCCCTCATTTTGCCGGGCGATCAGCCATTTCAGCACCCGAATGTCACGCTGCGAGTACAGTCGGTGGCCACCCGAAGAACGGTTTGGCTCCGGCAGGCCATAGCGGCGCTCCCAGGCACGAAGTGTATCGGGCTTCAAACCGGTCTCCCGGATGACCGCTTTCAGGTTAAAGGTTGGAATGCTATCGTCACCGTCCATGATACGGCCCTATTTACTTGTTCGAGTTGCCGTCGCTAGTGTGACACATAGGTGATTGTACAGAGTTGTATAGGTTTTGTCTACGTAATTTCTGAAAGATGGGCTGTGGAATCCGGTTCACAGGCTACGCTTGCGCGTAGTCGTGCCAGCCGTCTGGCCATGGCTGGTCGTGACGAGTTGAAGCCTCCTCGCCCTTGTCGTGAAATTGACTACAATAGGCAGGCAGTGGCGATTCTGGTTCACAGACCCGGGCAGTGAGAGGGCACGATCATGGCAGATTCGTCGGGATCGAGCAACCAGGGCCTAGCCGCAGAGTTGGCCGCTGCGCGTCAGACGGTCGAGATGCTCCGCGCGCGGCTCCGCAAGGGCACACTGGACAAGCAAGAGTGGGCGATTCACTTGGAGGAGCTTAGCGGCCTGTTGGACGCACTGGCCGAGGATGTCGCCCGCGATGATCAACGGCGGCGGCTGGCAGCTCTGTACGAGGTTTGCCGAATGCTTGGCTCTTCCCTCCAGCTAGACGAGGTGCTGAACCAGGTGATGGACTCGATCATCGCCCTGACCGGTGCCGAGCGTGGCTTTTTGATGCTGTTTGACGAGGGTGGCGATCCTCAGATCAAGGCCGCTCGCAATATGGCACGTGAGACGTTGGACGAGGATGAGTTCGAGATCAGCAGCAGTGTGGTGCGGCTTGTAGCCGATACGGGTGAGCCAGTGGTCACTACCAATGCCTCGGCTGATCCCCGTTTCGCTGCCAAGATCAGCGTGGTGACTCATCAGCTACGCTCAATTCAATGTGCCCCGCTGTGGGCACGGGGCCATCTCATCGGCGCGATCTACGTGGATGACCGTATCCGAACCAGCGCCTTTGACGAGAGCGACCTGGAGGTGCTCTCGGCGTTTGCGTCCCAGGCAGCCATGGCGATTGAAAATGCTCGTTTGTTCACGCTCACCGGAACCGCTCTTAACCAGCGTCTGGAAGAACTCTCCCAGCTTCACCAGATCGACCAGGAGTTGAACGAGACATTGGACTTTGCCCAGGTGATGGATCGCACGCTGGGCTGGGCAGTGCGGGTCACTGGCGCGGATAACGGGGCCATTGGCCTGATCGACCTGGAACAGGGCCAGACGCGCATCATTGCCAGACATGGTCGGACTCCAGCCGCTGTAACTGCGATGCTGGAAGGCCCTTTCACCTCTAATCTCGACCGTGAGAATAGCCTAACCGTTCCCATTCAGCGTGAGGGGCGGGTGATCGGTGCTATTGGCCTGGATCGCATCGACGGGCAACCTTTCTCCCAGGAGTCTTTCGCCTTTGTCACCCGGCTGGCAGATCATGCCGCCATCGCCATCGAGAACGCTCAGCTCTACGAAGCCGTCAACCGGGCCAACCAAGCAAAAAGTGAGTTCGTCTCGATCATGACCCATGAGTTGCGTATCCCCATGACAGCCATTCAGGGCTACGCTGATATGATCAACATGGTTGGCGAGCTGACTGACCAGCAGAAGAACTACCTGACCATCATCCGCACCAACATTGAGCGGATGATGACGCTGATCAACGACCTCAGTGATATCTCGCGCATTGAGAACGGCCAGCTTGCCCTCGACGTGCAGGATGGCATTCGCCTGCAGGATGTACTGGGCACGATTCTGCCTGCACTGAAGCCCGAGATCGAGGCCCGCGAGCATACATTAGTGATCGAGCTTTCCGACGATCTGCCCCCCGTTCGCGTCGATCCCAAACGCCTTGGCCAAGTACTGACCAATCTGATCAGTAACGCCTACAAATACACCACGAATGGTGGCCGAATCACCATCCGCACACGGCGCGATGGAGACTTCGTGGTGTGCGAGGTCGAGGATACGGGGGTTGGCATGACGCCCGAAGAGTTGAATAAGTTGTTTACCAAGTTCTGGCGTGCGGAAGACTCTTATGTGCGCGAGCAGCCTGGCTCAGGTCTGGGCCTCGCCATTGCCCGCAATCTCGTCGAACTACAGGGTGGACAGATGAGTGTCACCAGCCAGAAGGGCATAGGGACGACCTTCTCTGTCCGTATGCCGGTGAGTCCATAGATATGCAGCGCTACGCGCCACAGATAGCGCGTGGCCGATCTGCGTAGTGGCGGTCTGGCTGCTGATTGCCCTTGGAGCGCGCATGGCTAAAAAATCCCGCACAAGTATCAAACGACATCGCCTGCTAATCTATCACCGGATAGGGCAGCGGAGGCGTATCCTGCCCTTGTTCATCGCTCTGGCTGGTCTGGCTTTGTATGCTCTGGGCTGGATGGGTAGCCGCAACATCTTGTCAGGGGGCAGCCGGGAGATGCTCGGCCTATTGTGGTCCAGCCGGGGCGCCCTTTTGCTCATGGTCGTGGCGAGCCTAGCCCTGTATCTGTTGATGATCGTTGTGAGTCGCACCAGCTTCGTCGAGGCTCGGCCCAAGGTGTTGCATGTCCGGGCCGGGCTGGTTCCGGTGGATATTTCCTATGGACGCATCCGCCAAATTCGGCTGGTTCAGCTTGGAGTGCAGCATCCATTGGAAACGCTTAAGGGGGCGGAACGCGCCCTGATCGAGCCACTGGTTGGGTTAACCTGCACCGCTGTTGACCTGGAGTCGGTGCCCTGGCCGTTCACGAAGCAATCGCTACGCTGGGTGTGGAATAAGTTTATGTTCACAGCCGAGGGTGCTAGCCTGTTGTTTGTTGTCCAGGACGCCATGGTGCTCAACCAGCAAATCGACTCGCACCTGGCTGCCCGGCAGGCTCGGCTGAAAGGTGGCGATCGCTACCTCGATCCCATCGAGCGGGCTGCCCAGGCGAGGCAGACCCGCTCCCGCCGTGCTTCCAACTCACCTCGTCGCTGAGAAATAACCTCCACCAGGTGGAAAGAGTACAGGGGCAGCTTGGATGGCTGCCCCTATTGCCTCACTCTGGGGTGGGAAGCGGGGTCTGTCCATAGGCTCTAAGTCACGATGTTCACCAACCGGCCAGGCACATAGATGATCTGGCGTGGTGGGTTCCCGTCTAACTGAGCCTGGACTTTCTCAGAAGCCAGGGCCTTTGCTTTGGCAGCCTCCTCAGTCACATCGGCGGGCACAGTGATCTTATCTCGTACCCTTCCGTTAACCTGCACCACCAACTCTATCATCTCCTCGGCGGCCACGGCTGGATCGGCCACTGGCCATGGTTGTTGATGGATGCTGTACTCCCCGCCGATGCGCGACCACAGCTCCTCAGCAATGTGTGGCGTGAAGGGAGCCATCATCAGCAGCAGCGCCCGAATCGCTTCATTCCATGCGGGGGTATGGGCCACCGGCGTTGCCCGGAAGTCCTGCAAGGTGTTCTTTAGCTCCATCAGCGCGGCGATGGCGGTGTTGAAGCCAAAGGTCTCCAGATCGTCCGTGACTCGAATGATCGTCTGATGGACTCGACGGCGTAGGGTGTGTATCGCAGCGTCCTCTGCTGCCTCCGCCGGGATGCCCTGCGCCTGTGGTAACGGCTCGGTGATCAACGTCCACACATCGCGCAGAAAGCGGATCACCCCGGCGATGTCCTTGCTGTTCCAGGGGCCGCCCTGGCTCCACTTGAAAGCAAACATGATGTATGCCCGCACCACGTCTGCGCCGTGCTGGGCGACCAGCTGATCGGGATCGACCACGTTGCCCCGCGACTTGCTCATCTTCTCGCCATCTTCGCCCAGGATGATGCCCTGGTTATATAACCGTGTCATCGGCTCATCGAACATCGAGGGGGGCTGGATAGCCGGGTTCATTGGCTGGACGCCTGCGAAGATTCCACAATCGCGCATGGCACGGGTGAAGAAGCGTGTGTACAGGCAATGCATCGTCGCATGCTCGATGCCACCCGTATACTGATCGACAGGCAGCCAGTAACTCGCTTCCTCCTTATCGAACGGGTAAGTATCACAGTCCGGACTCAGGTAGCGATACTGATACCACGATGAGCACATGAACGTGTCCATCGTGTCGGTCTCCCGCTCTGCAGCGCCACCACAGTCTGGGCAGGTGACGTGCCGCCAGGTCGGATGCAGCTTCAGTGGCGATTCGCCCGTCGGCATGAACTCCACATCGTCGGGCAGCAGCACCGGCAACTGATCCTCCGGCACGGGCACGGTCCCGCACGTCGGGCACAGGATCATCGGGATCGGTGCGCCCCAATACCTCTGGCGGCTGATCAGCCAGTCACGCAAGCGGTAGTTGACCGCCCGCTCGCCGATTCCCTGCGCCTCCAGCCATTCAATCACAGCCTTGATGGCTGGGTTCTTCAGACCTTTATCCTCAGTGGTGGGCGTGCCATCGAAGTGGCCCGAGTTGACCATCACACCCTGGTGAGGGTAGGCCGCCTCCATTGTCGCGCCATCCAGCGGCCCGCTGTCCGGCTGGATCACCACGCGGACTTCCAGGCCATATTTGCGTGCAAAGGCGAAGTCACGCTCATCATGTGCCGGGACGGCCATGATCGCGCCCGACCCGTAGGTCATCAGCACGTAATCAGCGATCCAGATCGGGATGCGTTCCCCATTGACCGGGTTGATCGCGTACGCGCCAGTGAACACGCCGGTCTTCTCCCGTTCGGCGGACTCCCGATCCATCTCGGCAACATGGGCGGTCTGGGCGACGTAGGCTTCAACGGCGGCTCGCTGCGCAGGCGTGACGATCTCCTCTACTAGGGGGTGCTCTGGAGCCATGACCATGAAGGTCGCGCCCCACAGCGTGTCGGGCCGCGTGGTGAACACCGGCAGCGCATCACCACGCTCGGTCTTGAAGATGACGCGCGCGCCCTCGCTGCGCCCGATCCAGTTGGTCTGCATTGCCACGACCCGCTCCGGCCATTCGATGCTACTGAAATCCAGAAGTTCATCGGCATAATTCGTGATGCGGAAAAACCATTGCTCCAGCTCCTTCTTGATCACCGGCGTACCGCATCGCTCGCAGAGGCGAGCCTCACCGACCACCTGCTCGCGGGCTAGAGTGGTGTTGCAATGGGGGCAGAAGTCCACCGCCGCCAGCTTCTTGTAGGCCAGCCCTTGTTTGAAGAACCGGATGAAGAACCACTGCGTCCACTTGTAGTACTGTGGGTCGCTGCTGATCGCCTCGCGCTTCCAGTCGAACATTGCGCCCATGCTACGTAACTGGCGGCGCATGTTCTCAATGTTGCGGTACGTCCACTCCTTGGGATGGATTTTGCGCTGAATGGCTGCGTTTTCGGCAGGTAGGCCGAAGGCATCGAAACCCATCGGGAACAGGACGTTATAACCGCGCATCCGCATGAAGCGGGCGCGTGCGTCCGAGGGAGCCATCGCGTACCAGTGCCCGATGTGCAGGTCACCGGAGGGATACGGCAGCATGGTCAGCGCATAGTGCTTGGGCCGGCGTGGCTCGATCTTCGAGCGGTAGAGCTGATCCTCTTCCCACCGCTTCTGCCAGCGCGCTTCGATTTCCTCGGCGTTGTATGTCTCTTTCATTGCTCTACCTCTCTGCCTCATTGCTCATTCTTCGGTCGTCGAATTCTCGGCCCTCCGCCAAGGTCGCCCTCCAGGAGGCGTGCGAGAAGGCAATACATACTCCGGGTTGGTGTTTGGTTAATCATCTCACGAGCCTCCTTTTAGCCATCCTTCGCTGCCGATAGTCATTTCGGAAGTGGGGAACGGTCGATTACGATGCTGTCCGCAGTGAGCTGGGCGCAATGTCCCTGATCCGCCACAAGCCCAGCCGCTCCAGCAACGGGTGTGTCAGGTTGCTTGATCGGAGAGCGCTCACCAGGCCGGGGCTGGTTGGCTCGGCGTAGTAGCTCTTCAGCCCTTCGCCCAGCATCATGAAGCTGAACACGGCCAGGAAAAACGTTGTCCCTACGATCACTGGCAGCGTGGGAGTGTAAATGAAGTTTTGCCACCCGCCAGCCAACATCTGTCCAAGCTCCGGAGCGCCGGCGATCCGCTCGGGGATGAAAGCGGGCGTCTTGCCGTCAGGGATGAGCATGATCGCCCCGCCTCCCATAAAGAAACCCAGGAAGCCTAACTCGGCCATTTGCAGCAGTACCGTGCTCATCTCGAAACTCAAAGTGATCAGCAGCAGGCTCCGCACCTGCGGCACTATATGTGTCCATAGGATGCGGGCATCGCTTGCGCCGAGGGCGCGCGCAGCCTCGATGTACGTCTCGCCGCGAACCTGCTTGACCCTATTAGCGACAACGCGGGCAGTCTGCCCCCAACCGACCACACTCAGGGCGACGATAAACACCCCGGCCTGGAATTGGGGCCCGAACAAGTAGATCACCATGATGGCGATTACCAGCACAGGAATGCCGAGGGCAATCTTGGTCGCACTGCCGATCACATCACCCACCAGCCCTCCATACCATCCATCCAGGAGTCCCATGATTGTCCCGACAACCAGCCGCGTCCCAGCGATAAGGATAACTAGAACCAGAGTGGGGCGTACGCCGACCAGCAGACGGCTGAGAATGTCCCGCCCCTCGATATCGCTGCCCAATGGGAATTCCTCCAGCTCGCCAGGCTTGAACGGCGGTGTATGGAATTCACCACTGGTGTCCTGAACGATATAATGCACCTCTAACGGGTCGAAGGGGGCCACGTATTCCCCGATTGCAGCAATCAGGATCAGCGCGGTGACCAACATCAGGCCGACAACCAGCGGAAAGTTCAGGCGGTGAGAGATCGCCAGGTGCGCGCTCTGACTGCGGCGCGGCGCGATGGATCGCCCCCGTTTCCGCGTGGAGGGTTGGATGGACAGCGACTCAGAAGGGCGTGGATATACGGATGGCGCGACGGACCCCGCGGCCGACTCGCGCACAGCCTCCTCGAAGCTCTGGCCCCACTGCATGCGGATTAGCACTTGGCGGGCCTGTGCGTCATCAGGGCGCAGGCGCACCACTTGGCGCATGCAGTAAATGGCTTCGTTGTGCTCTTCAACAATCTGGGCGAGTATCAGCCAGGCAGCGGCGTCCTGGGGATCACGCCGAAGCCGATCGGTTACAAAGCGGAAAACCACCGCACGCTGGCCAGAGTTAGCCAAAGCGACGGCTTCACGCACGTTAGGGTCATCCATAGCCTTTCCCTATCACCACAACCTGACCATAGTCATGCTGGTGCTCAGATTATGATTGAGACTGACGCCCCACAAGGCGCACCGCCAGCGAGGAGCAATCTCATATCCTTCTCAAGCGCGGGTCGATGGCCCGCTTGGCGACTTCGACGAACAGGTCCATAACGAGGTATAACACAGCGCTGACCGTCGCCAGCGTGGCGATCACCACAGGGTTCAGGACAGTGCCTGCGAAGTCATTGAGCTGGATGGATTGCAACAATGCCCTCCCCAGGCCAGGCCAGCTAAACACTTGCTCGACGATCACCAGGCTGCCCAGCAGGTAACTCAGCGAGTTTCCCAGAGCGGTGATGATCGTTGCTGCGATGTTACGGTAGGCGTGGCGTACCACGACCAACCTCCAGGGAAGGCCCTTGGCGCGCGCCATACGGACGTACTGCTTGCCCAACTCCTCAACCAGCAGTTCTGCAGTCAGCCGGGCAATCTCGGCGGTGGGGCGCACGCTCAGAGCCAGCACCGGCAGGATCAGGTGTTCATCCAGGCCATACCCACTGACCGGAAGAAAGGCCACCAGGCGCCCTTGTGCAGCCAAGGAAAAGATCACCATCAACATCAGGATACCCAAGTAGAAACCCGGCATTGAGAAACCAGCTAGCGAAACCACCAGTGCTAATGGGTTGGCCCGCCGAGTTCGCGGGTTCACTGAAAGCAATCCTAACGCCGTGCCGATGAGTGTTGAGGCCAAGAAGGCAATCCCCAACAAGATCAGGCTGTGAGCCAGCGATTCAGCGGCAAACGGCAGGATCTCCGTATCACCTGGGAGCCGTGTGGCGAAGCCCGTATCGGTCCTGCCGATATCACCCCGCGAGAGTGCGCTCACATACTCTGGATAGCCGTGAAAGACCTGGGTGATCGGCACTCTTGCATTGGAGATATAACCATAGGCCATCGGCCCTCGCAGCGCCATGAAGTTGGTCACTGTGTAGGTTATGACATTAACGGTCGCCAGCACGCCTACAAAGATGAGAGCGCGCCTAGCCAACGCGAATAGCACGTTAGTCTGCCCAGTTTGCACCTGCTCCCCCTTTCTGGCAGCCTAGGATAATACACCGATGTCGGGCCAACCCTAGCGATAGTCCTTGCGCGGCGGAGAGAAGCAATCCACCACAATGCTTGGTGCCAGGAACATCGCGTCATGTGCCACGTCACCGGGGATGGCGTAACTATCACTGGGGTCGCAGACGGTCCTGACGCCGTCGATGGTGAGTGCGACACGCCCGCTGACCACGTAGCCGACCTGCTGGTAGGGATGGCAGTGCACCGGAATCTGAACACCTGTCTCGGCGCGGAACTCGACCATCATTGCGCCAGCCGTCTCTGCCAGGGTGCGGCGCACCAATCCAGAGATCATCTCTACGGGGACTGCCTCAGCCCAACGCACGATCCGGTTCCCAGTGCTCACGAGGTTCCTCCTTAAACGGATTCAAAAGTCCCTTCTCCGCTATCAGGGACGAAGGGACTCCGTGGTACCACCCTGCTTGATGACAGGCACAACCTAGTTGTGCCCCTCACCCGCTCAAAGCGCGTAACGAGCGCGACACGTCTACCGCTACTTTATCTTCACGGCAGAGGCTCCCAGACGAGGTGGGCCACCTGTGCTCGCCATAGGGCACGCTCTGTCAGGCTTACACTCTCCCTGACTCGCTGTGGCGATGGCTTATCACTTCTGTTCGCAGCCGGTACGATATGGAAATTGGTGTAGGAATTGTAACGGCTATCGAAGGGCGTGTCAATCGGGCGCCGTGTGTGGGGAGTGTCCAAAAGAGTGGATTCGTGGCAAAATAGAGAGATGAAACAATGTCCACGCTGCCAGAGTACAGAAAAACAGAACAAAGCCGGGTTCACCCAGGCAGGGAGTCAACG
>DAOTYF010000013.1:0-12672 GCA_034434995.1 Anaerolineae bacterium | reverse complement strand
GTGTGGGGGTGGGAATGGGGAGGGTTGGGGCAGCGCAGCTCGCAAAAAGTAACGAGACCAGCGTGGCGATCAGCCAGTGCAGACGCCCATGGGAAGGGAAGAAGGCAGTTTCAGCCCGCATTTGTAATGTTTTGTAACGTGATGGCCGATCAGAATGATCATGGCTGGCAGGTACAGATCGCAACACCGCGCATTGGATTTTCACAAACTCTTTACCCCAGGTCGCATGGCGGATAGACTCCCATCCCTGATAAGCCTATAATGATTTTAGCATTAAGATCGGGCATGCGCTGCGAAGGGGCGGGCCTGGGGTACGCGCCGCGTGCAAGAGGGGCTTGCTGGGGCTGAAAGGATGCAACACCTCATCACGGATAGGCAGCTTGACAGGTTTGTCCTGCAGGAGGAGCTTGGCTCCGGCGGGATGGGGCTTGTCTACCGGGCCATGGATACGGCCACCGGTGAACTGGTAGCCGTTAAGGTGGTGGGAGGGCCGGAAGCTAAAGCCCTCGACTACGCGCGCCGGTTTCAGCGTGAGGTGGAGATTGCCAGCCGCCTGAATCATCCCAACATCCTGCCGGTCCTGCATTATGGCTCCAACAGCGGCACACTTTATATGGTCATGCCGCTAGTAAGCGGCGGCACGCTCAAGGACTTCCTAGATGGGGGCGGGATACTGACCCCTCGTCAGACCCTCGGCATCCTGTCCCAGATCGGCGCAGCGCTGGACTACGCCCACCAGCAGGGAGTCGTGCACCGCGACGTTAAACCACACAACATCATGCTGCTGGGCGGCGACCGGGTCTGTCTGGCCGACTTTGGCCTGTTGAAGCTATCCACTGCATCGTTGACCCGGCTGACTGTGTCCAACGAAATGCTCGGCACGCCATCTTACATGAGCCCCGAGCAGATACGTTCAGCGGAGGTGGATAGCCGGAGCGATCTCTATTCGCTCGGCGTGGTTGCCTACGAATGCCTGCTCGGACGCCTCCCCTACCACGCCACGACTGTATACGGGCTGATCAATCTCCAGACCTACGCGCCCCCTCTCTTGCCCACCGAGATCAACCCGGATTTCCCGTTGCCTCTGCAGGCATTCCTCCTGCGAGCGCTGGAAAAAGACCCTGGGCAGCGCTACCAGACCGGCGCAGAAATGGCCCATGAGTTCCAGAGCAGTCTAACGGCGATTCCGGCCCATTTGCATGACGAGGTGCTGGTTACGCCTGCTCAGATAGAGTCCTCCTATTCGATCAACTGGGAGCTGGAAACTCTTGACTTACCACCTCTGCCGGAGTCGACCATCTCTCCCCGATCCCAAGCATCCCCAGCACGCCGCCGGTGGCTGCCGGTAGTCGTTGGCGTGCTGGCCTTGCTGTTGCTCACCAGCCTAGTCTGGGTCATGGGCATCCAGCCGATCCAGGCGCGGGCGGTCTATGCCGAACAGACAGCCCAGGCGCTTGCCCAACAGACACCCATCGTCATCACTCAGATGGTCACGCAGATCGTCACCAATGAGGCAGGCCAACCTGTGGTCATTGTCATCACCCAGCTTGTGACCAGCACCCCTGGCCCCACACCCTCGCCCCATAGTCAGACTACCCAACCGGCTACTCGAACGCCAACACCTATTGCGACCCCGTCCCTGCCTCCCTCACCGACCGAGACGCTGCAGCCGCTGCCTCTGTCAGGGCAAGGCTCAACGTCAGGCGCGGGAGCCAGTGCCACACAGTCACCGCCCCATACCCCTGCACCGGTTCCGACCGCCGTCGTGGTTCAATCACCGCCCCCGGCAGTTCCTACCGCGCTGCCGCCGGGCCAGGGTGGCAATCCGCCGGGCCAGAGTGGCGACCCGCCGCCGGGCCAGAGCGGTGATCCACCACCCGGCCAGGGGGGCAGCCCACCCGGTCAGGGGGGCAGCCCGCCCGGTCAGAGTGGCAACCCACCACCTGGTCAGGGGGGCTGCCCGCCAGGGCAGTGTAACAAGAACCCTTAGCTGTAGGCTAGCTGCCGCGACCCCGTGCTGCCACAGGATCAGCTTATGGCGTAGGTGGCCAGATCGCAGCCTGCGGCGCAGCCAGGACGATCACCCGGCCATCGGGGCCGCGCAGGAAGCATGCCGCGGCGCTGACCGGAACTCCACATTGATACAGGGTAGTGTAGCCAAACTCCTCCTCCAGCGCCCAGCCGAGCCGCTCGCGGGCAGGCGGGATGTCGCCCACACCGCGCCACACCGCCCCGAAGCCTAGCTCCGGTTGGAACTTCCCCGCGGGCGGCGTAATGGAGGGGTCTCTGCGTGGCATGTCGGGCTGGTAAGGGTCAGGATACACATCAAGGGTTGCCCCTCCGGCCAGATCGCCGCTGAAGACATAAATCTGCCGCAGGCTTTCCACCCAGATCATCATCCCCTGTTCAAAGCGCTCTGCTGTGGCGAAGGAGCGCAGCGCCACAGCCGCTGGGCAGCCCTCCGGCGCTGGGTTAAAGAACCACGCCTCCTCGCATGTCTGCGGTGACGTGGCGACGGGCGGGAAAGGGATCGGTTCAGGCGTCGAGGTCGGCGTAGGGCTGGGCGGAGGTCCGGTCACAGTCGCTGTCGGCGGGGTGGTAGCCGTTGGGACGCGGGTGTTCTCTGGCCCGAGCTCGACCGGAACGGCGCTCGGTGTGGCGCCCTGAGCAGCAGGGAGGGGTAGTTCAATCAGGCTACAGGCGGTGATCAACAGCCCGCCTAGGGCAACGATGATGATAGTTTGGCGATGCATGGCGATTCTCCACACCTTTGGCGTGCGTTTCGACAAGATTATAGTATGAGCTAAGAGGATGCGCCCAGCGCGGTGGGGCGCGGGTACGCTCATTCGGTAATGGAGGTTACGTCTTCCGGAAAGGCCCTCTCGCTTCCTGCATTCTCCCTGATGGGAGGCGTACAGGGGCTGAGAAAGGATACACGCCCCCAGAGGCGTTCATTTCCCACGTCTGCTTCGCGGTATAATCCGCCACCGTGCATAACAGAACAACCATCGCCCTTACCGTGCTAGCGACTCTGGTCGCTGGGCAACTCGTCTTTTACTTCACCCATGCCTTCGAGCTGACGGGTGAGGAAGACCCCGCTGCCCAGATCGCCGCGCTGCCCCTGCTGGCGCAGAATATCCTCTACCCTCCGCTGCGCTTGGAACCCTACGCGGAGATGCAACACACGGGCGTCAACCCATACGGAATCAATACCTTCCTGCACCAGGAGGTCGAGGTCGCCAAACGCGAGGAGCAGGTGCGTCTGATCAGCGAGGCAGGCTTCCACTGGCTGCGCCAGGAATTCCCCTGGCAGGACATCGAGATTCACGGGCGCGGTGACTTCGTCGACCGCCGCAACAACCCGGCAGGCATCGACGCCTGGGCCAAGTACGATAACATCGTCGATCTGGCGGAGCAATATGGCCTGGAGATCATCGCCCGCATCAGCAGCACACCTACCTGGGCACGCGCCGATGGCGACACACGGGGCACGTTCGCGCCACCGGATGACTTCGACGACTATGCACGCTTTGCGGCCATCCTCGCCAACCGCTACCAGGGGCGCATTCGCTATTACCAGCTATGGAACGAACCGAACATCTACCCGGAGTGGGGCGAACAGGCAGTAGACCCTGAAGCCTACACCGACCTGCTGTGCCGGGCCTACCGGGCAATCAAGGCCGTCGATCCCAACGCGGTGATCCTCAGCGGAGCACTGGCTCCCACTGATGAGCTTTCGGGCCGCGATCTCAACGACTTCCTGTTCCTCCAGCGTATGTACGACGCAGGCGCGGCAGATTGCTTCGACATTCTCTCCATGCAGGGCTATGGGCTGTGGTCGGGGCCAACTGACCGGCGGATGCGCCCGCTGATCGTCAACTACGGGCGCAACCAGTTCATCCGCGACCTGATGGTACGCAATGGCGATGCGGAGACACCGATCTGGATCAGCGAGATGAACTGGAACGCCGCACCGGAGGATGTCGAACCGCGCTACGGGCGGGTCACGCTCGACCAGCAGGCGCGGTTTGCGCCGCTGGCCTATCAGCGAGCACAACAAGAGTGGCCCTGGATCGGTGTGATCGCGTTCTGGTACTTTAAGCGGGCCGACGATACCTGGCTGGTCGAGCGCCGCCCCGAAGCGTACTTCCAAATGGCCGAGCCGGACTTCACGCTGATGCCCGTTTATGAGTCGATGCGAGACTATATACATCAGCCACCCGTGATCTACCGGGGCAGCCATCCGGGGGATCACTGGGCGGTGGACTCGCCTCAAAATGCCCCTATTGCCTCTTTCATGTTCCAAGGAACCACGCTGACGATTCGTTACAAGGGGCCAGAACTGTCGGCTATGTGCGGTGCTGAGTCGCTGATCGTTGACGGTGAGCCGATACACCCCGCCAGCCCTGGGATGCCGGAGGAAGCACCGTCCTGCAGTGGCGAGATCACATGGCGGGGATTCGGTGGGCAACATAAGGCTGAGTTCTTTGCGCCGAATCCCCAGACCCGTATCACGCGCATTATCGTGCGCGACGCGCTGCCGATCCGGGTGTGGGTGGGCATCGTGCTAACGGTGGGGATGGTGGCGGGAGCGGGCTACGCGCTGACTCGGAAGCTGGAATGATCCAGGAAAGACGCAGAGCGCAGCCCGCTGCGCCCCTACTGATGCTCGTTCTCATCCTCGCTGCCGGGTTGCGATTTCATCGGCTGGAGGCCCAATCATTCTGGAACGACGAGGGCAACTCGGCGCGCATCGCCGAGCGGCCCGTCGCGCAGATCGTCGAGGGGGCAGCGGGAGACATTCACCCCCCGGGCTATTACCTGCTGTTGGCCGGATGGCGGTCGGTGGCGGGGCAGAGCGAGTTCGGGCTACGCTTTCCATCGGCGCTAGCAGGCGTGCTGGCCGTGGCAGTAGTCTACGCGGTCGGCGCGGCGCTGTCCGACCGGAGAACGGGGCTGATCGCTACATTGTTGGCAGCGATCAGCCCCTTCCAGGTGTATTACAGCCAGGAAGCCCGGATGTACGCGCTGGTTACGTTGCTGAGCGCTGCCTCGATCTGGCTCACCATCAAGGTGCTTGAGCTTCCCGGCGCGATGGTCGCCGGTCGCTTGAATAGGCGGCACGCAGCGCGGGTCGTCGGGGGATATATCCTGGTTAACGCAGCAGGACTCTATACGCACTACAGCTTCCCGCTGACGCTGCTGGCCGAGACGGCGATCTTCGCGCTGTGGCTGGCGCGGCGCGTCCTTGCGCGGTGTGAGGCGCGTTTGCGGATGCTCTTGCACGGCCTGGCCGTGTGGATCGGGCTGCATGGGGCCGCACTGCTCCTGTTTGCGCCCTGGATTCCGACGGCCCTACGGCAGGTCAGCACGTGGCCGCGTGGGGGTGGTGCGGACGCCGTCGGCGCGGCGGGCGTGCTCACGGCGCTGGCCTACGGGATCACCCTCCCGGTGGACGGCGCGCGGGCGGGCCTCATCCCCCTGCTGCTGACGACTGGGCTGGGCCTGCTACCGCCCATTGATCCCCGCGACGCGCGGCGATATCTGCGCTTCGGAGAGCGGATCGGTCTGGTGGCAGCATGGGTGATCGTGCCGCTGGCAGCGCTGGGCGTGCTCGGCGCGATCACCCAGCCATACCTCAAGTTCCTGCTGCCAGCCAACCTTGCGCTAGGGCTGATCGCCGCACGGGGGTTGGTGATGGGCTATGACCTCAGCCGTCCCACACCGGGTGTCTCCCCGCTGAACAATCTATTTCTGCGGCTGGTGGTGGCCGCTCTAGCTGCGCTGAGCGCTTGGCCAGGGATGCACTCACTGAGCAACCTGTACTTCGATCCAACCTACGCCCGCGACGATTACCGGGCCATCGCAGCCCGCATCATGGCTGAGGCAGGGCCAGAGGCAGCGGTGGTGCTCGACGCACCGAACCAGTGGGAGGTGTTCACCTATTATTACCCCGACGGCCCCAACATCGCGCCGCTGCCAAGCGAGTCAACCGAAGACACAATTGACCGGCTGCTGCGAGGGTCACGGCGCATTTATGCGCTGTACTGGGGCGAAAATCAGCGCGACCCGCAGGGGGTCGTCCGCCGCACGCTGGAATCGCGTGCCTTCGAGGCAGGATCACAGTGGTACGGTGGGGTACTGCTGGTGACCTACGTAGTGGCAGGTGAACTGGCGGCGGATATCGAGATGCCGAGCGGGGCACAGTTCGGGGAGCAGCCGGGCATTGTGTTGGATGGCTACACCCTCAGCGGCGACTCGCTTATCCCCGGTGAGGCACTGGGGGTGACCCTATTCTGGCACACCGAGGCGTCGCTGTCAGCGCGCTACAAGGTGTTTGTCCATCTCTACGGGCCAGATGGCTCCCTGGTCGCGCAGCACGACTCGGAGCCGGGGAACTTCGGCGCGCCGACCGACACTTGGACGCCGGGGCAGACGGTGATCGACCATCACGGCCTGACGCTGCCCGACCATGCCATGCCGGGGATATATCGGCTAGCGGTGGGCCTCTACCCGCTGGATAACACTGCCCGCCTGGCCATCGTGGTTCAGGGACAGGGAGTGGGAGATGCCCTGACGCTGGCGCAGATCACCGTTCGATAGGCGGGCGGGAGCAGCGTGCGGCCTGCCCTTGCCGCTCATGGCTACCAGACGATATGCACCGCTGTCCCTACCGGGGCCCAGTTAAAGAGCCACTCCGCTTCGGGGGTACGCATGTTAATGCAGCCGTGGCTCATGGGCTGGCCAAAGTTGTTGTGCCAGTACGTGCCATGGAATCCATAGCCCTTGTAGAAGTACATCGTCCAGGGGACGTTGGGCAGGTCGTAGTCCGGGCCAGTCATGCGGGTGGAGGTGTACTTCACATAGATTGCATAATCACCCGTGACGGTCGGGTACTGTGGCAGGCCCGTTGAGACCACAAACTGCCGGAGAAGCTGGCCATTCTCATAAGCATAGACCATCTGTTGCGATAGATCGACCACGATCTGCTTGCCATTGGTGATGGTGGGGCTGGGGGCGTTGGAGGCAGATATGGGAGCTGGAGCCGCGCTGACCACCCCCCCGGCGGGGATGGTGAGTGTCTGCCCGCTGTAGATCGTATTGCTGCCCAGGCCATTGGCCGCCATCAGGTCAGCCACCGAGATGCCGTACCTTAGCGCAATGCGGAACAGCGTTTCGCCCTGCTGGACGGTGTGCACCCCCCCGCTTGCGGCAGCCGCGGGCTGGACAGCAGAGCGGCCTGTCCCCGCGCCTGGCACTATCAACGCCTGTCCGGTGTAGATCAGAGAGGGGTTGCTCAGGCTGTTCGCCTGCGCCAACTCGGCGATGCTCGTCCCGAATCGCGCGGCGATGTCGCCCAGCGTCTCGCCTGCCTGGACGATGTGGGTGCCGGTCAGAGCGGGGGAGGCCGCAGCGGGGGCAGTGGTCGGCGCGCCAGTCACCGTGCCGGGGCTGGGGATCGTGAGCTGCTGGCCCGCGTAGATTTGCGCTGCATTCAGCAACCCGTTTGCTGCCACCAGATCGGCGACTGTCACGCCGTAGCGTTGCCCGATGCGGAACAACGTTTCGCCCACTTGGACGACGTGCACCCCGCCCGTGGCCACAGGGGCGGGCGCGGCAGGCGCAACGGCGGGGGCTGACCCAGGCGCGGGGATCACCAGCACCTGCCCCACATAGATCTGATCCGGGTTGCTCAGGCCGTTGGCCGCCATCAGATCGGCAGTGCTCACACCATATATTAGGCCGATCCGGTAGAGGCCCTGGCCGGGCTGGACGATATGGGTTCCCGCCACAGCCGGAGCCTGGGGCGCTGCCGCTGCCGCGCCGGGGATGATCAGTTGCTGGCCCGCATACAGGCGATCCGGCTCGACTAGGCCGTTCGCTGCAATGATCGCCTGCTGGCTGACCCCATAGCGAGAGGCAATGCTGAACAGCGTCTCACCCCAGCTAACCACATGGATCGCGGAGCCACCCTGAGTCTGGGCGGCAGCGATCTCTGGCCCGGCCAGGCTTGCCAGGCTCAGCATCAGAGCGAGGATCGCAACGATACGCAACCTGCGTGACGGGGATTGGGGTTGTGTAGTCATGGATGGTCTCCCCCTGCGCGGACAGAACGCACGCGCTTGCGGCCAAGTGCTAACCGGAATCAAACACCAAGCTGCCGAATCTGTCAATTCTCGCTGGGCACACAGACGCAATAAGTTGTCACCAGGCTTGTCGCTCTGGGGAGGAGAAAGCAGCAGTAGGGGAAAACAAAACGGGGGAGGATTCGCTACTCCCCCGTTTTGACTAAGGCAACGTGACTTGGTTACAGATTCTGGACAATATTGCTGAACACGTTGCCGATTACAGGGCCCATCAGGGTCAGGATGGCAATCACGACGATAGCCACCAGAACGAGGATGAGAGCATACTCAACCAATCCTTGGCCCTCTTCACGTGGAACGAACAACATGGCGTTAACTCCTTCGCGCTCAGGCGCCCAATAACAGGAAAATACAACAAGTCTGGTCACAGCATATCATTAACCGTCGGCGCCTCACAATGGGTAATTTTACCCATTGAGGGGGCGGCAAGCGGTCGAAAACGCCAGCCCTTACTTGCGCCGCGCCTCGAGCTGCGTCCGCAGCAGGTCGCTGACCATCTGAGCGTTGGCCCTGCCCTGCGTCTCCCGCATCACCTGGCCGACGAACCAGCCCAGCAGGGTCTCCTTGCCTCCGAGGTAGGATGCGACCTCTTTTGGATTCGCCTCGATCACCCGCACCACCGTCGCTTGCAGCGCACCTTCGTCGCTGATCTGGGCTAGCCCCCTCGCCTCCACCATGCTCCTTGGCCTCTGCCCCGTCTCGAACATCTCCCCCAACACCTCCTTGGCTGTGGTCTGGGTGATCGCGCCCGTATCAACCAGTGCGATCAGCTCCACCAGCGCGGAGGGGGTGATCTTCAGAGTGTCGATCTCAACCCCAGATGCATTCATCAGCCGGAACAACTCACCGGTGATCCAGTTAGCGAGCTTTTTGGGATCGCCGCCTTCTTTCACCGCCGCCTCATAGTAGTCCGCCACCGCTTTGTCCATAACCAGCACCCCCGCATCCTGGGCGGAGAGGCCCAGCGTTGCCATGAAGCGCGCCTGCCGGGCGTCGGGCAATTCCGGCAGCCGTGCCTCCACCTCGCGCACCCACTCGCGGCTGATATGCAGCGGCGGCAGGTCTGGCTCTGGGAAGTAGCGGTAGTCATCAGCGCGCTCCTTGACACGCTGGGTGACTGTCTGGCCGGTGGTTTCATTGAAGCCCATCGTCTGCTGCACCACTCGTTGGCCGGACTCCACCAGCCTGATCTGGCGCTGGATTTCATAACGCACTGCCCGTACCAGCGACCGGATGCTGTTGAGGTTCTTGATCTCCGTACGGGTGCCGAACTCTGGCGAGCCGGTAGGCCGGATCGAGACATTAGCCTCAAAGCGCAGCACGCCCTTGCTCATGTCTCCGTGATTGACGCCCAGATAAACCAGGATGGCACGGATTTTGCGCGCGTACGCCTCTACCTCTTCCGGGGAGCGCAGGTCCGGCTCGGAGACGATCTCCAGTAAGGGAACACCCGCCCGGTTCAGATCAACCAGACTGTGATCCCCTGCGTGAAACGACTTGCCGGTGTCCTCTTCCAGATGGGCACGGGTGATGCCGATGCGCCGAGTCGGCCCCTTGATCTGGATTTCCAGCCAGCCACGGCTCGCTAGTGGGAATTCGTACTGGCTGATCTGGTAGCCCTTCGGCAGATCGGGGTAGAAGTAGGATTTACGGGCGAACTGATTGAACTCGTTGATGGTGCAGTGCAACGCCAGCCCCACCATGATCGCATACTCGACGGCCTGGCGGTTGATCACGGGCAAGGCCCCCGGCTGTGCCGAACAGATCGGGCACACCGCGGTGTTGGGCGGGGCAGTGGTGTTATCTACAACAGGGCAGCCGCAGAACATCTTGGAACGGGTAAGCAGTTCGGCGTGCACTTCCAGGCCGATCACAGGTTCGTAGGTGGTCATGGCTCGGCTTCCAATTGAGGAAAGGGTTCGGCTGGATTATACCATAGGCTGCCCTACCCCCAGAGGAGGCCTCCTGTTCAGTTCTTGGATTTTCTGTATCATATCCACAGGCGTAGGCGCTTCCTGCGGATTTGAAAAAGCCCACTGGACAACCCTCCCTTAACGCGCTATCCTCTCTAGCCTGGATGCGAGAGCGAGAGCAAGATGATGATCGACTGCGCACCTGCCACCCTCTTACCCCTTAGACCGAAGGCGCTCCTCCGCCTCACCCTGGGCGTGATCGGGCAGCTCGCTACGCCGGGAACCCGCCAACCGCGCGACGGAATCCCCGACCGTTGAACTGGGTTGCCTGGATGTGGGCCGACCTATTGGCCAGCCCACATAGGACGTTGAGGCTGCTGCAGGACCATAGGGGGAATACACTATGATCACAGTCAAAAAATCACACGCTGGGCGATCTGCGGCCCCGCGCAGCCTGCCGCTGGTGCGCGTCCGGGGTAGTTACCGCCAGATGGGACGTCAGATTGGCGAGGCGATGGCGCCAGCAGTTCGACGGATGGTGGATACGTATAAGCAAGCGGTCAGCGATGCTTACGACAAGCTAGAAATGACCTGGCGGGATGCGGTGCTCCAGGCCAGGAAGTACTATCCCTTCGCGCAGGAATATACGCCTCACTATGCTGAGGAACTGGAAGGCATGGCTGAAGGCTCAGGCGCGGACCTGGATGACCTGCTCGTCATCAACTGTGCTGAGGCGATTCTGGAGGATCGCTTTGTGCTGGGCTGCACCAGCCTAGCCGTGAGCGCTGAGCGCACTCAGGACGGCCATGTGCTGGTGGGTCACAATGAGGACTGGTTGCCGGAGGATGAGGAGAACGCCTTCCTCGTTCATGCCACCCCGGATGGAGAGCCACCCTTCTTGGCCATCACCTACGGTGGGCTGATCCCCAACATTGGCTTCAACGCGGCAGGCATTGCCCAGTGCTGCGACTCGGTCTACCCGAACGATGTGCGGGTGGGCATTCCGCGCCTTTTTGTCTCGCGCGGGGTGTTGGGGCAAACTCGGCTCTCGGAGGCCATCCGCACCACCCTGATGCGCTGGCGCGCAGCAGGCTACAATCACCTGATCGCCCACGCCAGTGGGGAGATGTACAACGTCGAGGTCTCGGCGCGACATTTTGCCACCATCTATGGTCTCGACGGTTATCTGGTGCACACCAACAACTACCTGACCCAGAGAATGAAGCAGTTCGAGCATAAAACAGAAGACCTGATCGGGTCGCGGGTCAGGGTCAATCGCGCGCAGCGCCTGATACGCAACGTGCACCTCCATTCCACTGAGACGCTCAAGACCATCCTCTCGGATCATGTCAACTTCCCCAACAGCATCTGTTCACACAGCGAGGAAGACCTCCGCCCGCTCGACCGGCAGAAGACCATTGCCACGCTGATCATGGATCTGACGGCCCTGGAGATGCACGTCTGCTGGGGCAATCCGTGCGAGGGGACGTTCGAGACGTACCGGCTGGAAGCCTAGAGGGCAGGATGCGTGGGGGATGTGTTGGCTGGAGCCGGGCTGGCTCATGGCCCATCATCGCCCTAAACTAGCAAGGGTATGGCGAAGATCACAACCTACGAGACTCTCACCTGGCCGGAGGTCGCGGAGCTTCCGCGTGACCTGCCGCTGGTCCTACCGCTGGGCGAAGGGTACGACCCGCAAGCAATCGCCCATGCGCTGATGGCTGAGCATGTATGCCTGTTGCCGCCGCTGCCCTATGGATGGCGGGGTAGTGTGCTGGAAGTCAGCCCGGCAACGCTTCAGCGTGTGGTGAATGCGGTGTTCGATGGGCCGCGCCAAGAGCGGTTCACGAGGTTGGTGGTGGTTCACGCCGGGGAAGAGGATGTCAGCGCCCCGGACATCCAGCAGCTCCGGATCAACCGCCAAGCGGCCCTGGAGCAGCGCATCAAGGCCACGCCCCAGCGCGTGATCCTGATCCCGTGCGGCCACACAGAGCAGCACGGCTACCATCTGCCGATGAACACCGACACGGTGATCATCAACGCGATTGCACGTGGCGTGGTGGAGCGCATCCCCGCCGAGGCTGAAACGCTGCCGACATTACCCTACGGCGTGAGCATGTTCCGCTCGTCGTTCGCGGGCACGTTCAACATGGGCGGGCGGCTATTTGAGGATTTGCTGGTTGAGATCGTGAGTGTGCTGGTGGCACGCGGCGCGGATCGTTTCTACCTGATGAGCGGGCACGGCGGCAATAGCTCGTTCCTGCATAACGCCGTGAAGTACGCGGGCAACCAGCACCGAGGTATCTTCGCCGCGACAGCCTGGCTGCACACAGCGGGCCACCTGGGCGCCCCAGCACTGCAACTGTTCCGGCGCTCCCCGATCGGCGGGATGGGCCACGCAGGCGAGCTAGAAACCGCCTACATGTTGCACCTGCGCCCCGACCTGTGCCGCATGGAGCGGGTAGTGGACGAGACGGACTTCATCGCTACGCCCAACTACTACATGGATTGGATCGAGGGCGGGGCGCTGATCGCTAGCCCGCCGTGGGAAGACGATACGACCACCGGAGCCTACGGCGCGGGCAGCCTCGCCACCGCCGAGAATGGCGCCC
>DAOTYF010000012.1:0-32598 GCA_034434995.1 Anaerolineae bacterium | reverse complement strand
TGGCTCAGGCACTGGCTGACATGGTTGGTTTGTACGACTGGACAACCCGGATCGTGACCAGCCCGCGTGCAGCGCTTGAGATGATTCAGCGGGAGCCGCCCGTGCTGATGTTGCTTGACCTGAATATGCCTGGCGTGAATGGCATGGAGGTTTGCCGCTACATCAAGCGCGATCCCATCGCGGGGACTACTCCCGTGGTGTTCGTGAGCGCGGAAGACGATCCAGACACGCGAGAGCGCGCGCGTGAAGCCGGAGCCATGGACTACTTGGTCAAACCGGTGGAACTGGATCGGTTGGAAGAGTTGCTGGATAAGCTACCGCAGAGGCCCGGTCAGGCTTCACCTCCAATTCAAGCCGAGCAAAAGGCCCCCCCTCTAACTTCGGTCGGGCCACGCCCCCCCAGAGATAATTCAGGCTGAGCCGGATGAGGTGATAAGACAAGTAGAGCGCAGCGGGTAGGCTGCGCTCTATCTGTCTTATGAAGCGAGCTGTTTTGGGGAATCAGACGGCTGGGACCGCCGCCCTACCTCCACCTACCTTGGCTGCCAGTTGGCCGAGGATGTGCCCTCCGAAATAGGTGGTGAAGATCGTAACCAGCAACCCACCGACGATCACCACCGAGCCGATCAGGCCGAAGGCGAAGGCTGCTACCATGATCACCACCAACGCCATTGCGAAATCGCCGATGTTGTCGCGCACGATTGCGATGTTATCACTAAACTGCATAAATGTGCCGAACTCTTCCCGATCTACGAAGCGGATGTAGCCGCCAAAGTAGACGATCGCACCCGCCAGGAGCAACAGGAAGGCCAAGCAACCGCAACAGGCCATCACAACCGTCGCCAACCCTCCCGCAGCGCCGCCGTTATCGCTGCTCGCAGCGGCACCTGCCAGCACGATCGGCCCCAGCCAAGCCAGGCAGCCGAGGATCATGGCGGGGAGTAGATAAACGATCCATGCAAGGAAGAGGATGAGGCCCTTGCTAAACATGCTGCCGAAGTCCCAATCCGGCAGCGGATTGGGGTGATTGGTTCGCACTCGTTTCACGATTTCGAGCTGCCAACCTTGAAGTGCTATTGTCCCGATCACAGGAACCAACGAGAGCAATAACCCGATGCCAAGCTTCTTAAGCCAGTCCGGATCGTCGAACGGGTAGGTAAGCGCCTTTGTGAAATCCACGTAGTTACCCTCCAATAGCGAAGAGATTGTCTCTATCTGCAAACGGGCCTCATTATAGGCATTTGGGTAGCTTTGTCAAACCCTACCGAGTGAGGGGTGGATAAGACCAGTCGACAATCTGGATACTACCAGGTACTAAACCAAGATAGCCCCCAACAACGGCGAGAAGGAGCCTCACTCGCTCTTCGAGGCAATAATCACGTACTCGGTCCATATCTCCAGTGTGTAGCCATGCTGCTCTAGCAAGGTTGCGTCCTGCGCAGCGGCATCTATGTTGGGGGCGAGAAAGGGGTTTGCCAGTCGAACGATGGTGTCCGGAGCGGCTGAGGCGTCCCGTTGCAGATCGGCTTTGGTCAAGAGTGTCACCTCGTTCTGAAAGCGGCGCCCAGTGACGGCTAGAGCTGTTGGCCAGCTTTCCTCCCGCGATCCATACAGAACCCCAACATGTACGCCCTCTGTCTCCAGGAAGCGTCCCCAGGCTGGGGCCCATTGCGGAAGCCAGTGAGCGCGGTTGCGCTCGAAGATCAGGGGCGAGATCAAGGCAGCACCAACTATACAAGCCAGCGCAAGCCAGGGCCGCCAGTGCCGGCGATTCCGGGAGGCCAGCAGGGCCAAGCTCAGTGCACCGAAGACCGCCACCGGGCCAAGACTGTAATAGGGAGCATTGGCTGCTGCCCCGATCTCATGTGCATACAGATGCTGGAGACGGCTCCCGGCCAGCAGGCCTGGCAGGACGGCCAGATAGGGCTGATCGATCCCGGCCCGCCCGATCAGCGCGACGATCAGCGTCTCGGCGACCAACACCCAGGCTGAGCCATACCGTAAGGTATTGAGTTGGGCCAAATAGGTATAGTCACCATATCCTCTTCCCGCCGACCAGAACGACCGGGCATATAGAGCCAGGCCAATTGCCATGCTGGTAACCAGGAACCAAGTCTCTTTGGAAATGGAAGGCTCCTTTTTCAGAATCGCCTTGTGGGCCGCAATCAGCATGGCTCCCAATACCAGCAGGACCCCTGCCAGGATGCTGAACGGAAGCGCAATTCCCCCCGCATAGAACTCGTTGGACAGCGTCCTCCACAGGTCGGGATCGAGCAGGTTGTCGGTGATGGCCGTGCCCTCCAGCGAGAGCAGCCCCGGCAAAGCCAGGCCGCCTGGCAGGTCGATCTGCATCGGGTACAGAGGGTTACTGTACACAATGGCATTACGCAGGTAGTAACCTCCAGTGCCACCCAATAAACCCATCCCGGACAGGAGACTCCATCTGAGCACCGATCTCCGTGCTTGCCAGAGAGGCCCTGCGCAAATGAGTGCCAGTAGGCCAAGCTCAACCAAGGCCGTGATCAGGCCGCCGTATTTGGCTGACGCGCCCAGCAGCCCATGAAAGAGCATCAGGCCGGTGGCCGGGGTGAATCGGGAGTGGATGACCCGCAGGCCACCGATGCATAGGAGAAGAAAACCGCCCGCCTGGAGCATATCATTCTTGAAGGTTGCCACGCCGGAGGTATCGACCCAGTAGTATTTCAAGGAAATACCTGCGATGGCGAGTAAGAACGCGACCCGCACGTCCAGCCCCATTTGTCGGGCAAGCGCGAATTGCGCCAATAGGATGCCGATCACGGCCAGAAGACTGTTCAGCCAGAGCAACTGGTCGCTCCCTGCCACGCTCATGGCTGGCAGAAAGCTTAATTCCCAGTAACCTGTGTACCCCAGAAGGTAGGATGAGTACGGCGTGGCCACTCCCTTCAACCAGTCAAGCATGGGGTTGAAAATAAACAGGGAGTCGGTCTCTATTGTGGGGCGGATGCTGCTGACGACCACCGGTGACAGGAACACCACTGCGATCCCAACCAGGAAGGTTTCAGTATTCCCTAACTGGGCCAGGGGCTGAAAGGTATTCTGCAGATCGGCGGCCAAGTCCGCAGGCTTACCCCGGCAGGCAAGGATTAGCGCTGTGAAGGAGGCTGCCAGATAGGGCAAGGGATCGTTGAGCTTCAGATATGTCAGGAGGAGGGCGAGGGTGGACTTGATTGCGATGGCCGTATACAAGCTCAAGACGGCCCGCTCGCTCCAGCCAGTTTCCTCGTGGGCACACAAAGTAGCCACCAGCCGCAGGCTGGTCAGCAGGATAGCTGCTTCGACAGCCAGGTAGGCCAGGATGCGTAGCACGGCCAGAGGCGTGATCATATGCTGTACAGCAGTCAGACACTTAGGACTTTGTCTTTAAGCTGTTGCTTCACCCTCCGCTGCCGGGAGCGCAAACCAGAAGGTGCTTCCTTGGCCAGGTGTGCTTTCGACGCCGACCTGGCCGTTCAGTTTGGTAATGATGCGCTGCACGATGGACAAGCCGAGGCCCAACCCCTCAGCCTGCTCGCTGTGAAGGCGAGCGAACATCTCGAATAGGCGCTCACGGTGCTGTGGGTCGATGCCAACACCATTGTCTGTTACCTGGTAGCGCACCGTATTGCCTTCCCGCTGGGCGTGGATTTCGATCCGAGGATCGGGGTTTTTTCGACCAATGTACTTAGCCGCGTTGATAACTAGGTTAGTAAGAGCCTCTTCCAGCCAGGGACCATAGCCCAACACCGAGGGCAGATCGCTGGATACGACTACGGTGATATTGCGGGCTTCAATATCGGGCTGAGCGCGTTGGACAGCCGCTTCAACGACAGGCCTCATCGTCACTGGGCCGAAACTGAAGGTTGCATCGCGCAGTTGAGCCAGCAACAGCAGGCTCTCGATGATCTGCTTCATCTTGTCGGCCAGGCGGATAGCCTCGTCCACAAGAGAGCGGCCTTCGGGTGACAGGCCAGCGCCATGCTCCTCTAGGAACATTTGCAGATAGCCCTGCACGACCGCCAGTGGCGATTTCAGATCGTGCGCGGCAGTGTGGCTGAAGGCGTCCAGCTCGCGATTGCGAGCCTCAAGCTGCGCGGCCTGCTCGCGAAATTCCTCTTCGGCACGCTTCCTTTCACTGATGTCGCGCAGGGCCGCCACCACGTACAGGTTGCCCTCCATATGAAACGACTTGAGGTTGATTTCGGTAGGGAAAATGGTGCCATCGCGCCGCACAGCCACCAGCTCCCGACCGAGCTTGACAGGGCGCGGGCCTGCTATATATTCATCGCGATGCGCGGCGTGCAGCTCGCGCAGATCATCGGGGATCAGCAGCTCAATGGAGCGGCCCAGCAGCTCACTCCGATGGTAACCGAACATCAGCTCGGTTTGCTCGTTGGCGAGGACGATCAAGCCTTTGGCGTCAACGACGATTGTCGCGTCGGGCGTAGCATCGAGCAACTGGCTCAGGATATCGGCCTGTTTCACTATCCCTCCCAGTCTGGCCGGCGCCCTTTTGTGCACAACAAGATAGGCGCCGGGCAGGTAGCCGAAGCCCTTTTCTATCATAGCAGAGTTTCGTGCCGCGTGCAGGCTTCATTGCAAGGGGGCTGTAGTTTAGGTTTTAGGTTTGACAATTGCTGGCACTTCTGGCATTCTATGAAGCAGGTGCGGTGTATATCCTAATTGAGGCCTGTTTTTGCCTGTATGCGCGTGTTTCTCCGGGTTCTCTCCTGGCAGCGTGGCCGAGGAAGATCGCAGCAGTGCAAACCTCCAATGACAGTACAATCGATCACCACTAGACAGGTTGGCTACCGTGTCAGCAAAGCCATTGTATTATTTTTTTAATGAAGTACGAGGAAGGTTAATGCGCCATGTCCGCAGAGCATCATTCCCCCGAGAACTCGTCTGCTTTACAACCCCCTATTGATGTTGATGAAAGCTACTGGTCAGCACTGCTGGGCGAAGGTGAGTTCGCCGCAGCCGGGTCACCGCCTCACCCCAGCGGCAACGGATGGGGCCCCGACCGGCCTAGCGGAGAACCCTTCTCGCCAGGGAGCTTACACTATCCTAGTGAAAGAGATTGGGCGCTTGCCAAACTGACCCATGAGCGTGACGAGGTCGTCGAACTTCAGGTGACAGGCTACAACCGCGGTGGGCTACTGGTCGCGTGGAATAGCCTGCGCGGTTTTGTCCCGGCTAGCCAGTTGGTAGATTTCCCAGTGGATGTTGACGAACAGGCCCGCCGGGACCTATTGGCGGCCCGCGTCAACCAGCAACTTCGGTTGCGAATTATCGAGCTTGACATTCCCACCAACCGCTTGATCCTTTCCGAGCGCGCGGCCCAGGTGCAGCCAGGGCAGCGCGCTGCGATTCTATCCACCCTTGAGGCTGGGACGATCATCGAGGGCACCGTCACCAATCTTTGCGAGTTCGGTGCCTTCGTCGATCTGGGTGGCGTGGAAGGGCTGATCCATATCTCGGAGCTTTCATGGGGACGGGTTGGTCACCCGCGCGATATTCTCCATAGCGGCCAGAAGGTGCGCGTGTATATCATGGCAGTCGATTCGGAGCAGGAACGCATCGCACTCAGCCTCAAGCGTCTGCAACCTGACCCCTGGGAAACGGTCGAAAGCCGCTATCGAGTCGGACAAATGGTGGATGGTGTGGTGACCAACGTCGTTGATTTTGGGGCATTTGCCTGCATTGAGGAAGGGCTGGAGGGCTTGATCCATATCTCCGAACTGGCCGAGGGCCAGTTTCTGCATCCACGCAATGTAGTTCGAGAGGGAACGAAGGTCACTGCCCGCATTCTAAACATTGACGGAGCCAATCGCAGGCTGGGGCTTAGCCTGCGCGGGGCTAACCCCAACGGACGTCCTGGCTCAGATGATCCTACCCCTGGCGGAATCGCCTTCTGATCTGTTTCGCCTTGCAGGTAATGGGCTTGGTTGAACAGGGATGCGGCTTCATCGCATCCCTGTTGTTGTGACCGAAGCTGCCTCATGCTCGTTTCCCCTTACTAGAGCCGTCGTCAGGCTGAAGCGCCCGTCGGGGCGGATTGCCCAATCGGGTTGCCCGTGCTACTATGTCCCCCAGATTCCCCGATGTGCTGGTGAGAAACGGCGCTGGATTATGCCTGACCTTCATGGCTCTAGACCGCCAGAAGATGGCGTTGAAGACAATTCCCCTGATGCGGCTGGGCATGAGACCACGCTGGCTGCTGGTCTCTCCCCAGGAGGCTTGCTGAAAGGCTCACCACCTGCCACGTCTGGCAACCAATCGCACTCAGCCCAGCATCTCTCAAAGCCAGCGCCCGCTGAAGGCTCAGCGTTAACTTCGGCTAAACCATCGCGTGTTGCGCGACCTGCATCGCCACGGCCTAGCGTTAGAGCTGCGCAGCCTGCCACGCCTCAGCGTAGCAAGCCCAAGCAGATGAGCAAGGTGCCGACAGCAAGTGCGGAAAGCGCCAGGAGCAAGGCCCGTACGCACCGTAGAGCCGCCCCTAAGGAACCTGCCTGGGTGCGCCAGATTCAACAGGATATGCCTCCTTATGCTGATGAAGTGGCGGCCTTTGCTCTGGTTGGGATCGGGCTGCTGTCTTTCTTCACCCTGCTCAGCCCGTCAGATGGGGCGCTGGGGTCAGTCTGGTCAGGGGCGCTGCGGCAGGCTTTCGGGGTAGGTTCATACATCGTCTCAGCGGCCATCCTCGTCGCTGGGGGGACGATGTTGTTGCCTAAGCTGGGTGTCGAAGTGCGCCTCAACTGGTGGCGGATCATTGCAGGAGAGCTGGTATTTATATTCCTGCTAGCCTATCTGCACGCTGGGATTCGAGCCAGCATGGGGGGGGAAGCAGGTCAGGTAGAGGCGTTCGCCCGTGCCATGGAAGGATATGGCGGCGGAATGGTGGGCTGGGCTGTGCAGGATCTGATCTACATGCTGCTGGGCGATTTGATCACCGGCGCAGCTTTGCTGACACTGCTGATCCTCAGCTTTGGGTTGATGATCGGCGTGCGCCGCAGCCAGATCATCGAGGCATTGACCAGCTTCCAGGAGCGGATGCTGGCTCGAGTCGAGCACATCGATGCCGCCTATCGCTGGGCCGAGCAACTCGAGGCGGCCCGTCAACGAGGGCTGCGGATGAGCGCGCCGCTGGCGGTGATTGTGGCTTCCCGGCAAGCTTCTGCCGCTGCCAGAACGATGAGTGGAATGGAGGGCACACGGATCGTCGAATTACCGCCGCTGCCGGGACGTCCGTCTATTGTGACAGGCACAGTGGGGCAAGGCGCGCTGACAATCCAGCGCCTGGGCGATCCGTTGCCCGCTTGGCGTGTTGATCCCCGTGATGGGATTCCGCGCCAGAAGCCCCTGCGTGGCGAGCTAAAAATGCGCTTCAAGGTCGATGCGCTGCCGGACAAGAAGAAAGTTGCCAAACGTGAGGAGGACCTGCCACCACTCGAATTGCTTGACGTGAGCGACTTCGACCGCCCCACCACGACAGAGGTCAATACCAACGCCCAGATCATCGAAGAGACCGTCGAGGATTTCGGGATGCACGTCCGGGTGATTGGTGTGAAATCCGGGCCAACAGTGACGCAGTATGCCGTCGTGCCATACGTCGAGGTGCAGTCCCAGGATGGTCAGAAGATGTTACAGCGGGTGCGGGTTACGCGCATTGCTGCGCTCTCCCGCGACCTTGCGCTGGCGTTGGCTGCGCCGCGCGTCCGCATCCAGGCCCCGGTTCCGGGGACGGGCTACATCGGCGTCGAAGTACCCAATGCACGGCCTGGCGTCGTCTCGCTGCGCCCGGTGATCGAATCGGAACAGTTCTTCAAGATGCGCTCGCCGTTGGCGATTGCGCTGGGACGCGAAGTGGATGGTAGACCCTTCGCTGCCGACCTGGCCGCGATGCCGCACCTGTTGATCGGCGGCACGACTGGGTCAGGTAAGTCGGTGTGCATCACTTCGATTGCCACTTGCCTGGTTACGAACAACCGCCCCGACCAGCTCCGGCTGATCATGATCGACCCCAAGATGGTCGAGCTGGTGCGCTTCAACGGGTTGCCGCATCTGCTGGGGCGCGTCGAAGTCGATCTGGAGCGTATCATCGGCGTGCTGCGCTGGGTCACACGCGAGATGGATCGTCGCTATAAGGTGATGGAGGACGCGCAAGCCCGCAATATTGTTGTCTATAACCAGAAGAAACGTCGGAAGGATCGCTTTCCGTACATCGTGGTGCTGATCGACGAGCTGGCCGAGTTGATGACTCACTTCCCCGATGACACCGAGCACCTGATCACCCGCCTCGCACAGATGGCCCGCGCCACGGGCATTCACCTGGTGGTCGCCACGCAGCGCCCCAGCACCGACATCGTGACTGGGCTGATCAAGGCTAACTTCCCGGCCCGCATTGCTTTCAGCGTGCCATCGAGTACTGACTCAAGGGTCATCATCGACGCGGCTGGGGCAGAGGATCTGATCGGGCGCGGTGATATGCTGTATCAGGCCGCGGATGCCGCTGGGCCAGTGCGTATCCAGGGGTGCTTCGTCAGCGACCGCGAGATGGAGCGGGTGGTCGAGTTCTGGCGCGAGCACTGGTCGCAAGAAGAGGATTCTACCCCGCCCTGGGAACGCGCCCTGACCCGCGCTGTGATGCTGGAGGAGACTGATGAGATGCTGGAGGAGGCGATCCGTATCTGCCAGGAGATGGGCGAGGTGTCAGCGTCGCTGCTCCAGCGCCGTCTGAACACAGGCTATCCACGCGCAGGGCGCATTGTGGACGCGCTGGCCCAGATCGGTGTGGTTGGCCCCGATCCGGGCGGCGGTCGTCCCCGTGCTGTGCTGATCGGCAGGGACGTAGACCCCACGAACTATATCGTCAACTGGCGCATGGGGCGATGAGCCACGCGGCTGGGGAGCTGCCGAGCGGATGTGTGAGACCCTGCAAGCTGTGCTTAGCTAGCTGCCCCGGACCCTATACTGCTACCCTGACAACCTGCCGGTCTGCAACACCCCGGTCTACTACCCCGCTTACCATCTCACCGCATCTGGCAAGCCCCAGACTTACTCGGTCGAAACTGACCATTCGGTGCCGCACCCCTATCATCCACCCCAGCAGCAAGGCAATCACATCCTCAGCACATAATTAGAGGCCATGGTTCTGCCTTACAGAGCGTTTTGCTGGGGAATCCTGGCGTGCTATACTACGCTCAGCCAGTATTTGCCCTGTGCCCCACCGGAAACCTGCGTCGATGATCTTCGAGTGGTTCGTCATTCACGGCCCACTGAGTCTCCGCACCAGCTTGCCCTTACGGGGTGCGCTTGTCGTTCTCGCTTACGCAGCACTCACGCTGATTCTCATCATCCAATACCGCTATGATTTTTCTGTGCTCACTGCGCGCCGCTGGGCTATTCTGGCTATGCTGATGGCGCTGACTCCCCTATGCGCTTGGTTCGGTAACGTGCGCTTAGATAATCTGGGCGCAGCCCTTGCCAGTCAGTTGCCTCTCCCTGTAGTGGGACTCCTACCTGCGCTGGTAGCAGCAATATGGCTTGGAAGGGGACCTGCCATCGCCGTCGGAATCATTGCAGGGCTATCCGAGGCGTTGGCTGTCACGGGCCGAGTTACCCAGCCCTTTGAGATGGCTCTACTCATATTGACAGCGGCATGGCTGCTTAACCAATGCTATCGAGGTAGATTGGCGAGCTTATTACGTCAGCCTTCCATAGCGATGGCAGCCAGTGGGTTTCTGATCGGTTGGCCCCTGACAGTAGCGGGTATTTGGGGTACTTATCTGGCCCCAGGCCTTGCCAGCTTGGAACTTGCTGTGGGTGCATCCTTTCCAGCCTTGGTCACTACTTTGTTTGGCGCTCTGATCCCCGGGCTTATTGTGCAGGCTGTGCTGGCGGTACAGCCAAAGTGGAAACCGGTTCAAGAAAGGGACCTACAGCCTGCCCCCTGGGAGCGGCGTCTTAGCCAGCGAATCGCCTTGACGCTGCTTCCGCTGAGCATGTTGGCTATTATTGCGCTGGTGGGGATGGTGGCCGCGACTTCGTACCGTGTTGCTACACGTCTGGTCGTTGACCAAATGGCCCGCGATGCTGCCAGTGTGAGTAATGCCATCTCGTCCTTTGCCCAGGTGGGACGTAGCCTGATCCACGGCTTGGCATCCGATCAAGAACTCGTCACCGCTTCACCTGAGGTACGCCAGCGGGAGCTTGAGGAGCGTCTACACACAGTATCCTTCTTTCAGCGACTGACCTACTTCAATAGTGACCAACAACCGGTCAACATGTACCCTTCGCTGATAGAGGAGTTATCACTCACCCCGGAAGAAACAGGAGGTATCCGCCTTGCCCTGGCTGAGGGCGTATCCTCTGAGATGTCCATTTACCCGGCAGATGCGGATCGAGGCCCGGGCATGAGCTTCGTCGCACCGATAGTGGATGCCCGATCTGGCGAACCGGCTGGAGCTTTGCTGGGAACGACCGAGTTGGAGTCCAACCCCATGCTGGCTCCAGTAGTGGATATCCTCAGGTCGGGGTCGGTTGGCTCCGGCACAGGCTTTTTGATCGATGAACAGAACCGCATCTTGCTTTTCCCAGCGGAGCCTTCACGCCAGACAGAGGAATTCATACTGGGGCCTGCTACGGAGACCGAGATAGCGCCAGGAGATGGCCGTGCCTTTAGGCGACAAGAGCCGGATGGAACCCGATCTCTTATCTACATTCTTCCGGTTGAAGATCGGTCCGGTTGGTCTGTGGTTGTAGTTGTGCCTAACGAAGTCACGCTGTCTCTGGCGGCACAGATCGCATTGCCCGCCTTGCTTCTTCTGTTGGGGATGGTGGCTGCGTCTGTTCCACTCGCCATTGGCCTCATACGCCGGGTTACTGGTCCAGTTAACCAGCTTCTCGACGCAGTAGATGCGCTCGGTCAAGGGGAGATCGACACGCCAGTAGGAGTTTCGGGCGAAGATGAGATTGGGCGGTTAGGGGTTGCGTTCGAGCAGATGCGTGTCCGGCTGCGGGATCGCCTCAATGAGCAGGAGCGTTTGCTGCGGATCAGCCGGAGTGTAGCAGCAAGTTTGGAGCTTTTCCGCGCTATGCCACCCATCCTGAGCAGCGCGCTTGAGGTAGCGAACGCAGTCGGCGTCCGGGTTGTCATACGCACCAGCAAGGGTGATGGCATCCAGAGCTATGCCGCTGGTGAGGCGGCCTCCATTATGGCTCCATTGGATGGCCCATTGACAGAGCTGGTTGAAAAGCAGGGCACCGTGGTGATCAGCCAGATCTGGCGCGCTAGCGGTTCTTTGGATACGACCGCTTTGCTGCCTCGTGTCCAGGCGTTAGTCGCACTGCCGCTCCGCAGCGAGACTGTCTTTCATGGCATCCTGTGGCTTGCTTACGATCATGAGCACACTTTCGAGCAGCCCGAGATGACGTTCCTCTCGACGCTGGCAGGGCAGGCAGCCTTGTCCATAGCCAACAACAGGTTGTTTACCGAGGCAGAAGAGGAGCGGCGCAAGCTGGAAGCAGTGCTGCAAAGCACCGCGGATGCCATGATCGTGGTTGATCTGCAGGGGCGTGTTGTGCTGATGAACCCGGCTGCTGAGAAGTATCTGGGCATTCGAGCCGAACAAGCGCAAGGTAAGCCTGCTGAGCAGGTTATCCATGTGCCGCAGCTCGCAGCGCATTTGACCGATCTGGAAGAACCGGTGGTAGAGCTTGAGCTATCAGGTCAGCGGGGTAAGACGCTATTGGCGAACATTTCAACCATTGTCAGTCACGACGGCGCGATCACAGGGCGAGTCGCGGTGATGCGAGATATTACCCCGCTGAAGGAGTTAGATAACATCAAGACAGTATTTCTGCGTATGGTCTCCCATGATCTCCGTTCACCGTTGACTTACATGCGCGGCTATCTCTCCATGCTGCCGCTGGCCGGGGAACTCAACGAGCGGCAACAAGAGGCCATTGAAAAGGTGGGCATTGGCATCGACAATATTTCTGACTTGACGGAGCGCCTGCTCTACCTGAGTCGCCTCCAGTTCGGCGATGAAGCCCAGCTCGATCTGTCGCTGGTCGATGTTGAGACCCTGATCAACGAGGTTACGGGAGAGCAAGAGAGGGCTGCCACCGAACGCAACATCACGATGCGATTGGAAGCAGAGGAAAAACTGCCTCTCCTGACCGTCGACGAGATGCTGTATCGCCAGGCGCTTGCCAATCTGGTTAGTAATGCGCTGAAGTACGCCCCCGAAGGCAGTGAGATCGTGATCCGGGCGTACCAGTTGGGAGGGAATGGCGATTCCCATATCATTGTGGCGGTCTCAGACAACGGTATTGGCATCCGTGAGGAAGATCAGCCCCGCCTATTCGAAGCCTTCTACCGCGTGCCACAGCGGGAGGGCGAACCACCACGCCCGCGTGGATCGGGCCTTGGCCTCGCACTTGTCAAAGCCATCGCTATTGCACATGGTGGGACAGTCGGTGTGCAGAGCGAGTTTGGGCATGGCAGTACCTTCCACATTTCCCTTCCCGTACGCCGTTTGGACGATCTCTCATAAACGGTTCGCGGTAGAATCTGGTCCGATACCTTATCTGCCAGTTCCTCGTTTCGTGAGAATGGCAGCATTGCTGTGGCTACGACATTGCTGTGGCCATGAGAATGAAGATATGCCCATTCGGATTCTGCCACCTGAAGTTGCTGCCCAGATCGCAGCCGGTGAGGTCGTGGAACGCCCCGCCTCAGTGGTCAAAGAGCTGATCGAAAATGCCCTCGACGCAGGAGCCCGCCATGTTGCCATCGATCTGTTGGAAGGTGGCCAGCGCCTCATCCGGGTATCTGACGATGGCTGTGGCATTCCCACTGATGAAGTCGAGCTGGCGTTCAATCGCCATGCAACGAGTAAACTTCGCTCGGTGCACGACCTCAACCACATCACCACCCTTGGCTTCCGGGGCGAGGCCCTTGCTTCGATTGCCTCAGTGAGTCGCTTGCTGGTGGTCACGCGAGCGACCGGTGAGGCAATGGGTTCCCGGTTGCGGCTCGAGGGGGGCAGGATCGTTCACCGTGAGACTGTCGGAGCGCCACAGGGAACCGTAGTCACTGTCGAGAACTTGTTTTATAACACCCCAGCGCGGCTCAAATTCCTGAAGAAGGAAAGCACGGAGCGAGGCCACATTGCCAGCTTGGTCAGCCGCTATGCGCTAGCTTATCCCAATGTACGCTTCACTCTGACCCATGCGGGGCAGGAAGTCGTACGCACAACCGGGAGTGGTGACTTGCGCGAGGCCCTGATCGCAGTTTACGGGCTGGAAGTAGCAGAGCGCATGGTAGAGATCGAGTCATTGCCAGATGAGACACCACGCCCTGATCTTCCACCCATCACAGTAGAGGGCTTCGTTGGCCTGCCCACTTTGAACCGCGCGAACCGCAACCAGATCGCGTTATTCGTCAACGGGCGGTGGGTGCAGGATCCCAGCCTATCCTATGCTGTCACCCAAGCATACCATACCATGCTCATGACAGGCCGCTATCCTATCGCTGTGATCATGATCACCCTTCCGCCAGAGGACGTGGATGTGAACGTCCATCCCACCAAAGCAGAGATCCGCTTTCGCCACCCGGATGCTGTTTTCAGCGCAGTACAGCGCAGGGTTCGCCGGACGCTGGTCGATAAGGCCTCGCCTCCTAGCGTGCGGGCGGAGGTGATGTGGGGAGCACCGGATTGGGATATTCGGCGCGAGCGGCTCGCCCAAGTTACCGCTGAGCGAGTAGGGCAGTTGGGTCTAGACTTTCACATGGAAGGTGCAGGTCAACACGCACGACACCGCGACCGGCAGGCCGCGCCCAGCGAATCTGCGCCCTCTCAAGGGCATCGCCATGCGCTACCCATGTTGCGTGTCGTGGGTCAAGTTGGTGCGACCTACATTGTTGCTGAGGGTCCAACGGGGCTGTATCTGGTCGATCAGCACGCCGCACACGAGCGTATCCTCTATGAGCGGTTCATGGCGGAGCGCGGCGGCGCGGAGGTCGCCTCCCAGGAGCTGCTTGAGGCCCTCACTGTTGAGCTGATGCCTGAGCAAATGGCGCTGTTAGAAGGCAACCTCAATATGTTGCACACAATCGGCTTTAGACTGGAACCCTTCGGGCGGGCGACAATCCGGCTGCGGGCGATTCCGGCGCTGGTGGCACAGGGTGACCCCGTTCAGGCACTCCTGGCAGCGTTAGGGGAAATCGAATGTGGGGAAATGCCAATCGAAGCCACGGCGGAGGAGAAGCTGATCGCTCGTGTATGTAAACAGGCCGCTGTCAAAGCCGGGCAGGTGCTGAGCTATGCCGAGATGGAGGCCCTGGTGCGTCAGCTTGAGGATTGCCAATCTCCACGTACCTGCCCTCATGGCCGCCCAACCATGCTGCATCTTTCGGCTGAGCAGCTTGCCAGAGAATTTGGGCGGCTGGGGGCTATTTAAGAATTTGGCCGGAAGAGTTTTCCGGCCAAGCCCTTATATCCCACTTATTGGCCCCAAGTGAAGGTTCTGGTCTCGCCAGGGGGACTGAGCACCGGCGAATCGGGGCTGCTACCACCGACGATCAGCACTCGCCACTCGTACTGCACAGAACGACCAGGGCCAGGCTGTAACTCTGGCGGCAGCCGATAGGAATTGCTGCGCGTTGTAGCCCTGATCTCCTCACCGGAGATCGTATTACGCACCACCACTAAATACCACTCACCTTCGCTCAGGGAGCGAGCTGCTACCCATTGGAGCACGACGCTTGTGCTACGAGGCAGAATCGCCTCTTGCGCCGGGGCCAGCAACGAGGGCGCACTGGGCAGCGGGGTTGGGGTTGCCGTCGAGTCGGGGCCACCGGTGGGGGTGAGAGTTGGCGTGAGCGTCACCAGGATGCAGACCCTGATCTGTTGCCCAACCACGATCAACGGGTTGGCCGGCAGGCCATTCTCCCGCAAGATACAACTAATGGTCGAATCGTAGGCGTAAGCAATGCCGGCGACTGTATCGCCCTCTTGAACAATATGGATCCAATACTGTCCGTCCGGCGAGGCACAACGAGAATCGGGAGTGCACCCGCTGTAGGTGATAGTGACGTTCAAATCCTGAGTTGGCCCAGGCGTGGTGGTCGGTGGCATGGGGCTGGTGGTCAGAAGCGGATCGACTGTTGGGCTGGGTGTGTTCGTTGGGCCGGGTGTGGGGGTCTGACGAGGAATTAGCAGGGTTTGACCTGCTACCAAGTCGTTCTCGTTTGCCATCCCGTTAAGCACAATGATCTCTGGGACAACGGAAGTATCCCGGTAACCAAACAGCTGGATGATGTAGTAGAGGGTATCGCCTGGCTGGACGGTGTATTCGTAGGGAGCAAGTGTTGCTGTAGGAGCCTGGGTGGGAGTCTCCGTTGGGGGGCCTGCCTGAGAGGGGGTCGGGTAGGGTGAAGGCGAAGATAAGGTAGTGGTTGGCCCTTCTTCTATCCCCGCAGCCTCCTCTCCCGGGGGCAGAAGGATAACAAGGCTGGTAATGGTTGTGGCAATCACGATCAGCCCACCGATGATGACAGCGCGGTGGCGGGGATCGATTGCTGAGAAATCGAACTGTATCTTGGGCGTCATGAATATCAACCGTACGAGGCGCTATGTGACCCTCCTGGCGCGCCCGCAGTATACCGCCCTATCTGTGGTTTTCCCAGGTATAAAGGGGGCTTTCAGCCTGTGCTGACTCTCATTGGGCTGCGTCTCGCCCGTCCAGCCCTAGCTCTGAGGCAATACCTTGCATGGCCTGCAGAACAAGCGGCACATGTTCTTCCCACAGATCGACACCTAATTCCTGGCAAGCGCGTTCAATCTCTTCTCGGTCAACTGCCGCCGCAAATGCGCGATCTTTCCATTTCTTCTTAATCGACTTGATTTCAAGCTCCGCAAGGTTCCGGCCTGGCCGAACCAGAACTGCGGCAGTGATCAAGCCGATCAGCTCGTCGACGGCGTACAGGGCTTTGTCACGCAGGGTCTTGCGGGGAACACCAGAGCGCTCAGCGTGGCTCAAGATCGTGCGGATGTCCTCTTCCGGTACACCTCGTTCCCGCAGGATAGCAGCACCCTTCATGGGATGCTCTTCCAGGGTGGGGTGAATCTCCCAATCGAAGTCATGCAGCAGCCCGACCCGTCCCCAGCTTTCTTCATCTTCCCCGTATTTTCGCGCGTAGGCACGCATTGCAGCTTCAACGCCAAGCATATGCCGGAGCAAATTTACGTTCTTGGTGTATTCTTTGACAATGTTGAGAGCTTCTTCACGGTTCATCAGCGATCTGAGCTTACTAGCTCCCCCTCAATGTGGGCATCGCGCCCGATCTGGCGGCCCAATACGACTGTGTGTCGCAGGATAGCGTTAGCTCCCACAACGGTGCCCGTTTCTAGATATACGTTCGGGCCAAGCTCCGCGCCGCTGTTCACCACGACTCCTGGATCAACGTAAGCGGGTGGATAGATCCGTACAGAGGCAGGGATCTCGCTGAGCAGGTTGACTCCCTCCATCTGGTTGAGAAAGTGCAGGTTTGCACGGAGCAAATCGTCAGGCGTCTCGATCCGCATACGCCACTCTGCCTGAATCGCTCCCACTAGATTACCCCCGTCTATCATCATTTGGATGGCGGTCGCCAGAACACGCTCCCCGCTTTCCTCCGCCACCGGCACACGATCCAAATAGTCCAGCACGCGAGGGGTGAACCCATAGACGGGCAAGGTGGTCATATAGTCCTGGTGTGCGCCAATGGGTCGTTCGGAGATATAGATAACGTTTCCCCTGGGGTCGAGCAAGACACCAGCGGACTCAAGTGCTTCGTCCGGCGCATACAGCAGACTCAGGGCGGCTGCATCGCTGGGATGAGTTTCGAAATACTGCGCTAGCCGGATGATATGTTCTTCGGGAATAAGATGGTCACAAGAGGTGATAACGAACGGCTCTTTGATCAGCGTGCGGGTAGCAAATAAGGTTGAGGCTGTTCCACGCCGATGACCCTGCGGCGCGAAGTTAAACTTCACATCCGGGTGCCACCTTGTGGTCAGCCACTCTACAACACTCCCTTCATGCTCGCCGACCACAACCGTAAAACGTCGGATGTTAGCGCGATAATATCCTTCCATGACCCAGGCAATGAGGGGCTTGCCCAGAATGGGGAGCATCGCCTTAGGGCGCGTACGTGTCAGGGACTCCAACCCTCGGCTGGAGCTTGCTGCCATAACGATGACGTGGTCGATCATCCTGCGAATGCCCTCCAGGCAAACAGAGCACAATGCTGGCTGCCGCCGGGAGCAGGTACTAAGCAGACGGTCGGCAAGACCACCGCCCAACCTCGAAAGCACTAAGGTGTGTGCTATTCTCAGCAGGTGGCATTTTACCATGAGCAAGGTAACCGTTTCAATCTTAAGGGTTGAATGAACTGGGCGCAGGAATTATGTAGCCATGAGCCGAGGGCTGGATTGTTGGAGTACTGATTGGCAGGCGAAGATCAGGCGCAAGCCAAAACTGGAGGGGTATGTTTAGAGCGGGTGGCACGGGGTGGTTGGGCAGGCGTGAATGGGCTGGACAAGTGGCTGCCTTTGTGAGGAGCGAGAAAACGCGATCTCGCGCTCCCCAAAGATTGGAGAGTGCGGGGCACCCCCCACCTGGCACACCCCTACAGCACTTGACTTGCTGGGCGTGTCCACTTAATATAGGAGATGAATCAGAGCGAAAACCGGTGCGCGATCCACGCGCGTGGTAGGTTCTGCAAAGCTTTGGGTTATTGACCTTCCGCTCAATCGTTCAGAGTGGAAGATGTGATACTACAAACCGGAAACCGAGATTGTCACCCTTGTACGGGTGGTGAAGATTTGCCAAGCCACTAGAATCGGTCGCCGGTCCCGACCCGGGAAGGGACGGGCCTTTACCCAACCAAGCTATATTGGTGGAGGTATCTGCAGATGTCCTCCGCCAGTAGCCCCCTAAGGCTTTGCAGGCCTCAGCAGCCGTGGATTTGCCACGGCTGTTTTCTTTCATCCGAACCAGGCAAGCAAGATGGCAGGCACGATCACAGCGCTGGTCGTTCAAAAACGCAACAAGGAGCGAGTCAACGTCTATATTGACGGTGAGTATGCGTTTGGCTTAGCAGCGATTGAGGCGATCAAACTCCACAAGGGCCAGCGGCTCAGCAGTGAGGAGATTGCCCAACTCCAGGCCATTGACAGGATGGAAGCAGCCTATGAGCGCACCCTGGATTTTCTGGCACGCCGACCTCGTAGTGAACAGGAGTTGCGCTACTACCTACGCGGGCGGAAGGTTACTGAGGAAACCATCGATAGAGTGATAGCCCGCCTGGAGAGCGCCGGGTTGGTTGATGACGAGGCATTTGCTCGATATTGGGTGGAGAGTCGAGAGCGCTCCAAACCCATCAGCGAGCGCGCGCTCAGATATGAACTTCGCAAGAAGGGCGTGCCAGATGCAACGATCGCTGCTGTGTTGGAAGCGGTTGACGAAGAGGCCTTGGCCACCCGCGCCGCTCTCGAAATGGCGCCTCGTTTCCGCAACCTGGATCGGACATTGTTCCGTAAACGCTTGGGGGCCGCTCTACTTCGACGCGGATTTGCCTACAGCGTCGTGCGCGAGGCCACAGATCGCCTGTGGGCCGAGCTAGTTGAGGAAGGCAGTGTGCCGCCTTCGCCTAGCGACCCCGACTATGGATCGGAGGAATAAGGATGCTGGAACCTATTGGAACGCTGCTGGCCCTGATGGCTGGCGCTGCATTGGGGGGGGGCGGGATCTTACTGTTCAACGCTCTGCGAGCGCGCCGCCTACGGATGGCCGCATATGATGAAGCGCGTCGCATTGTTGGACAGGCAGAAGAACAATCCCATGAGATCATCCGGCGGGCACGAGAGGAAGCTATCCAGCTAAGAACCGAGGTTGAAGATGAGTTGAACCGTCGGCGTAGCGACCTTGCCCGTGAGGAGGATCGTCTGCAGAAGCGCCGCGAGCAGCTCGATGAGCGCATTGAGCGGCTTGAAGAGCGTGAGGTTCGGCTCAACAAGCGCCAAAGTGCGCTTGACCGGCAGGCTCATGAACTTGAGCAGATCAAGACAGAGCGGCTGGCTGCCCTGGAGCGGGTAGCGGAGATGACCCGCGATGATGCTCGTGAGCATTTGCTCAAAATGGTGGAAGAGGAGTCTCGGAATGACATGGCTCGTCGTATTCGTGAGGTAGAAGATGAGCTTTCCGCTGAGGCCGACACCCGCGCTCGTGAGCTGATTGCCATGGCGATCCAGCGCGTCGCGTCGGACTATGTGGCTGACGTGACTATCTCAGTTGTGCCGCTGCCCAGTGACGAGATGAAAGGCCGCATCATTGGCCGCAATGGACGCAACATCCGGGCTTTCGAGCAGGCAGCGGGTGTGGATGTAGTGGTGGACGACACTCCTGAGGCAGTAACCATCAGCAGCTTTGACCCGATTCGCCGCGAGGCTGCCCGGCGTGCGCTGAGTCAGCTAGTATTGGATGGGCGCATCCATCCCGCCCGTATAGAGCAGTTGATTACCAATGCACGCAAAGAGGTGGAGCAGATCGTCAGAGAGGAAGGTGAGCGCGCTGCCTACGATGCTGGAGTGGCGGGGCTTCATCCCGAGGTCATCAAAATGCTGGGGCGGCTCAAGTTTCGCACAAGCTACGGGCAGCAACAACTGGCCCATGCTGTTGAGACCGCCCGCCTGGCAAGTGTCTTGGCATCTGAGCTGGGTGCCAACGTCGAAATTGCCAAAATGGGTGGTCTGCTGCACGACATCGGGAAAGCGATGGATCATGAAATCGAGGGAACCCACGCGACTATCGGCGCTGAGTTCTGCCGCCGATATGGCGTCCCGGAACCAGCCGTCAACTGCATTGAGTCGCACCACCACGAGGTCGAGCAGACTTGCGTGGAGGCGATCATTGTCGAGGCTGCTGACGCCATCAGTGGGGCACGACCGGGCGCCCGCCGGGAAAGCCTGGAAAGCTATCTGAAGCGCGTCCGTACACTGGAGGAGATCGCCAATTCCTTTGAGGGTGTCAGCCAGAGCTACGCACTCCAGGCTGGGCGTGAAGTTCGCATCATTGTCAAACCGGAGGATATCGACGACTTGGCGACGATCCGCCTAAGCAAGGATATTGCCAAGAAGATCGAAGACACAATGCAGTATCCTGGTCAGATTAAAGTGACAGTCATCCGCGAGACGCGCGCTATCGACTACGCTAAGTAGGGCCGATGCGCCAAATATACGGGGATGCTGGGGCTGGAAGCCAGTCCTGCATGACCGGGTAGTCTGCCCCGGCACGGCCCACCCGCTTATTGTCTTTGCATGTTGCATACCCAGTGATGACATTGGATGGTGCCACATCACTGTCTCGATGTGGGCTTCGGCAGGTCATCGGGTCTTCCAGCTTTGCGTCATTGAATCACTCCGGGTACAATCCACGCCGCGCCGTTGGCAGGCACACCGCACTGCCTTCTCCGGCGTAGCATGGAGGAAAAGCCTCCAAACGTGGCTTTTCCATTGGAGGGAGTGTAACCATGAGGATCACGAGATCGCCTTACCGGATTATCATAAGCATGGTCTTGGGGATGCTTACCGCGCTGGTAAGAGGGGGGATCGCTCCCGCCGTTGCCCAGAGCGAAGGCCAGATTGGTGGCATTGTATACGAAGACAAGAATGGTAACGGGATTCGTGAAGAGGGCGAGGAAGGCATCAAGAATGTCGAGATCACGTTTGACTCGGGCGGCTGGAGCACAACCATCAGCACGGCGGACAATGGGGCATTCAGCCTTGCTGTCAATCCGGCAACCTGGACAGTTACCGTGAACCCCCCCGCGGGGTACACCACTCCCAGAGAAAGTGTCGAGGTCTTTATCGAAAACCCTGGCGATGCCGTGACCAACATCGAGTTTGGATTAGTCCGAACGAGAGGTGAAGGTGGCGAAGTACTTCCTGCCTCCGGTGGAGCTGTCTCTGAGGGTGTGATTGTTGGCGGATTGGTGGGAGTGTTGCTTGTTGGCATTGTCCTGGTAGTGACGGGCCAGGTGCGGAGCAGGCGCCAGGCCCCGTAGCTTGCTCTGATAGCTGTGCCGTCACGCGGACTGTTCACTCCGAATACCAGACCCTCGCAGCGCTCCGATGAGCCTGTCATTGATCCAGTCACTGCCGTTGGGGGGGTGCTGGCGCTGATCGCGGGCACGGCTCTGGTGACCTATGGCGCACTGACCATTCCAGCGCGGGTGGCTGCGGCAAGCGGTCCGCCTGAGGCGTTCCGGCTTGCTGCCACTCAGCAAGCGGCGCAGTTGGCCAGTACTGCCGTTGCCGCCGTGCCCCCGGCAACGGTAGCCGCACAGACTCAGACACCAGTGAGCGGTTCGGTAGAGGCCGTTGGGGCCCCTGCCCCGACATTGCCAGGGGGCGAACTGGTTATGCCCAGCGCTTCCGATCCTTACCAACCCTCCCCGACGCCCAATCCATATGGTAACTGGCCCCTTGCTGGCAACATGGATGCTGTCTATTGGCTTTCGATCCCTCGAATCCGGGTGGAGGCGCCTGTCATCGCCTTCATGCCCTGGGACCGCGAGATCGATGGGGTGCAGGTGATCCGCTTGCCTGTTCCGAACTCCTACGCTGTCTCGTGGGATGCGCGCTCTGCTGAGCCTGGCTTCGGTGGCAATACAGTGCTGACCGGGCACAGTAATCTATATGGTGGGGTGTTGGGCGATCTGGACCAGCTTACTTACGGAGATGAGGTTGCTCTATGGAGTCCATATGGCGTATTCTCATACTATGTGAGCCAGATCGTGTACATTGAAGAGAGCAACCAGCCTCTTGAGGTGCGTCTTCAGAACGCTGCTTGGCTGCGACAGACCGCTGATAGCCGTGTTACCCTTATCACCTGCTGGCCACGCAGCGACAGCACCCAACGTTTAATCGTGATCGCCACGCGCTGAGCGATGAGGCTCCTCTCCAATCGTCGGCAGGAGGAAAGTGCCTGTGGAGCTAACCGCGGATATCCATGTCGAGGAGCTGTTGGAACGCTATCCTCAAGCCGCAGGGTTTCTGGCTGACAGGGGAATTGTGTGCATTCGGTGCGGTGAGCCTTATTGGGGGACTCTCCGACAGCTAGCTGGCCACAAGAACTTGCAGGATCGAATTGATCAGATCGTGGCAGAGCTGGTGGAATACCTCCAGCAGCCCCTTCCCTGACCTGTTTGCGGAAGGCGACTGTGCTCTGCTGGGGTGTTGCGCCTGCACACCCAGCCGTACATTCTGCTGCCTACATGTGCTGAACCCGCGAGTAGAATCCTCACAATCGCTAGGTTGCAAAAGGGCATAACTATGCGTGCTTTTGTGCTCCTCAAACTCAATCCCAATGATACATCCCACCTGATGCAGGAGTTGAAAGCGGTTTCCTATATCCAGCAAGCCAACGTCATCCATGGGCCTTATGATTGCTTGCTGGAGATCGAAGCTGCCAGCCTTGACGAGATCAACCAGGCAGTGCTCGATCTGCGAGCGAGGAAGGGAATAACCGATACGCTAACCTGTCTGGTGATCCAGTCTTGGCAGCGGTAGATATTTGGTGAGGCTGGGGGGCATCTTCCTAGCGCGTCACGAGGATGTTGGCCTCACCACGCTCAAGCACTTCCCCAATCTGCCACCAGGGCGCACCTCGACGCTCCATCTCCCTGCTGAAGACCTCGACCTGTTCCGGCGGGAGCGCGATCAGCAGACCTCCGCTGGTTTGAGCGTCGAAGAGCAGCATCTGTTTGTCCTGAGCAATTTCTTTTTCAAAAAACACCTGTTGCTCAAAGGCTTGTTTGTTATTGAATGAACCCCCGGGGAAGATCCATTGGGCAGCATAATCAATGGCCCCTTCCATAAAGGGCATCTTAGCAAGGCTCACCTGCAATGTGACACGACTCGCCAGAGCCACCTCACTGGCATGCCCTAGCAAACCAAAGCCCGTGATATCGGTCATAGCATGTGCCTCGGCTGTGGTCCCCGCCTCTGACCCGGCCCGATTGAGAAGAGACATCCAGCGCGACGCTTCTTCCAAGTGACTGGCGGAGACAACGCCGCGCTTGGTCGCTGTGGTGATGGTTCCTGTGCCGAGCGGCTTAGTCAGGATCAACACATCGCCAGGGCGTGCGCCAGCCTTTGTCATCAGGTGATCTGGATGTGCCATGCCGACCACAGCCAGGCCAACCTTAGGCTCCTTATCCTGGATGGTATGGCCTCCGGCAATCACGGCTTTGGCTTCACGGACTTTCTCCGCAGCGCCGCGCAGAATCGTGGACAGAATATGAGTGGGTAGATCGGCGGGGAAGGCAGCGATATTCAGGGCCAATAATGGTTTGCCGCCCATTGCGTAAACGTCACTCAATGCATTGGCAGCAGCAATCGCGCCGTATGCATAGGGATCATCTACGATGGGCGTGAAGAAATCCGTCGTGAAGATAAGCGCACGTTCCCTATCCAGCCGGTACACTGCCGCGTCATCGGGCATGCCGAGGCCGACCAGCAGATCAGGATGATCGGCAGGCTCGAACAGGTCTTGGAGCGGGCGCAGCACCTGCGCCAGGGCCTCTGGGGCCAGTTTAGACGCTCAACCTGCACACGATGAAAGTGAGGTCAAGCGAATAGCCTCTTCACGATCCATGGGGATTCCTTAATTGGCATTGCGATCATCTCACGGCTGCGCCGTGTTTCAACCTATCCAAAGATACCACTTTTACCCCTGGCTTTCACACAAGCGCTATAATCAGCCTGCACGATGGGGTGGTGCAACGAGTGAACAGGAACGATGGACGAGCTTCCCAGTAAACGCTGTCAAAACCTATACCCTAGCGGGAGCGCGTCCCGGCTAACCCTTCCCTAATTTGCCTCTTGCGACGCTCCCGCAACGGTAGCTATCCCGCTGCCAGAGAAGGAGTGTCGCCATGGCCCCCTATCTTAAACCTGCTCTCCAGGCAGTTCGCCAGCAGATCGAATCCTACCTGGGCACATACGATCTGGCTGGGCTTCAGGCTCTTCTGAAGACCCAACATCCTGCGGATATTGCCGACATCGTGGAGATGCTCGACGAGGAACAGCGGGTTGCCGTCTTCAATTTGCTTGAGCCGGCCATCGCTGCTGAAGTGCTCGATGAGACTGCTTCGGACGTCACCCGCGATCTGGTTGATGCTGTCCCCGACGAGACCATTGCCGATCTCCTCGAAGTGCTGCCTGAGGACGATGCTGCTGAGGTGCTCTCTGATCTGAGCGGCACACGCGCTGGGGAAATCCTCGCCCTCATGGAGCCTGACGAGGCTGCTGAGATTGAGACTCTGCTCTCCTATCCCGAGGACACCGCTGGTCGCTTGATGAGCACCAAGGTCGTCCGGCTGACGGCGTCGTGGACAGTTGAGCATACTCTTGAATTCCTGCGAGGGGTCGATCCTGAGACAGAAACATTGGCCTACCTCTATGTGGTGGATAGCGATCAGAAGCTAGTGGGGGTGGTCCCATTACGAAACCTGATCACTGCGCCGCCTGGCAAGTTGCTTTCTGAAATCATGAGTCCCTCCGTGATCTCGGTGCAAGTGGGCACAGATCAGGAAGAGGTTGCTCGGCTGGTCTCGCAGTACGACTTCTTTGCTATCCCAGTGGTGGATCAGAACCAGCGGTTGCAAGGCATCATCACCCACGATGATGTGGTGGACATTCTCCAGGACGAATTCACCGAAGATGTACAGCGCCTGGGAGGTTCTGAGCCATTGGAGGAACCTTATCTCAGCACTCCTGTATTCACCGTTGTCCGGAAGCGCGTGGGCTGGCTGCTGGTGCTGTTCCTGACCGAGATGCTGACTGGGTCGGTCATGCGTCTCTTTGAAGGAGAACTCCGGGAGCTGGTGGCACTGTCCTTCTTCGTGCCGCTGATGATCGGCACAGGTGGGAACTCAGGCTCGCAGACCACTAGCACGATCATCCGCGCCATTGCGGTTGGTGAAGCTCGCTTTGAGGATAGCCTGCGCCTATTATGGCACGAAATGCGGGCGGGCATGCTGCTGGGGATAGTGATGGGAGCCGCCGGCTTTGCTCGCGCGCTCACCTGGGGTAGCCCGATGCCTCTGGCCATCACGGTTGCTGTGTCCCTATTTTCGCTCGTTCTGTGGGCCAACTGCATGGGATCGATTCTGCCACCATTGGCGACCAAGATGCGCATCGACCCAGCGGTGATCTCCGGCCCCGTGATGAGTACTTTGGTTGATGCGACAGGGTTGTTCATTTATTTTACTCTGGCTCGGGTTATCATTGGCTTGTAGTACAGGCCCAATCTGAGATGCCTGTTGTCAGCCATTCGTTACCTGGCGCTGTGGTTGGCCGGGCTGGTTCTCCATGATGAGTGGCTGGGCGTCGTGCCCGCCCATAGCTTTTGCTGTACAATCCGTCCACACAGATTATCGCCATTGGTTTAGGAGAATATTATGCGTAGCCGACGACAGTATATGTTGAAGATGGTGATGGTGGTCTTGGCTCTAGCAGCGCTAGCGTGCGGCAACGTGAGCTTGTTTGCCACACCTCCCACATCGGCCACCCCCCTAGCCCCTACCTTAACCCCCTTGCCACCGATCCCTGTGCAGCCGGGGGCGGCCAATCCTGACGAACCGGTTGTTGTTACGGGAACGATCCCGTTTACATCGCCTTTTTTCTTAGAAGGAATCGCCGAGCCATACGTCCTGTTGGAGGATGAGGCAGGCTTCGTCACGCGAGATAAGGAGTTTGTGTTTCCGCTGGCTAGCCAATCAATCGGCCCGGTGGAATTCATTGACGAACAAACCCTGTCCTTCACACTGGCGCTCCCTGCCATACCACAGGCGACCTATGTGGATGTGGACAATAATGGCCAGGCCGATACGGGCGTTCAAATCTTCCAAGTAGCCTACTGGTCGAACACCTGGGGCGGCCCTTTTCTGGAAGAGCGTGATGGGCGCGGCTGGTCGACTGCCTATACATCTGCAATCACCGATCCAAACAACGATTACGAGATCATCGGGGGAACGCTCGTCGTCTGGGCCCCCGACGATCAACAGGGCTTTCCCACTGGCTTCGGGGCGGATGGCCTGCTTTTCACCGAGGATGACCCTATCAGCCTTATTCCCGCTGGTTACAACCTGGTGGACCTGGATCAGGAGCCATTCCGCATCTACAAAGAGGCTCAACCGCAGCTTGAGTTGATCGAGGGCGTCACAGCCGTCAATGATTACTCGGACATGAATTATACGGATGCGTTTAGTGCTTTGTTCGAGAAGGTATCGCGTGAGTACCCATTCACCGAAGAGAAGGATGTGAACTGGCAGGCTCTATATGATGAATACCTGCCCCGCGTAGAAGCTGCCCGCAACGACGAAGATTTCTATCGCGCCGTTCATGATTTTGCCTACTCGATTCCAGATGGCCACATCGGCGGTTTGTTCAACCGAGATGCTTTCTTTGCGGACTACGGCGGTGGATTTGGGCTGCTGGTTGCCGAGTTGGGCGATGGCCGTGTGCTCGTCACTGACGTGCTGCCCGGCACGCCAGCAGAGCGCGCCGGGATTCGGCAGGGCGCAGAGATCGTTGAGTGGAACGGGCAGCCAGTCCGTCGCGCCATTGACGCAGTCGATCCTCGTGTCTTCGGCTCCTATTCGACCGAGCATGCTCGCCGGCAGGATCAGTTGATATTTCTGACCCGCGTACCTACTGGGACGCGCATCAACGTGACTTTCCAGAATCCGGGCGGGCTGCCCCAGGAGGCCACGATGACCGCCGCAGCCGAGGTGGACTCACTACTTCAGGCTCTCTTCCCGCCTGAGGAAGCGCTGAATCTGCCCGTCGAGGGGCAAGTGTTAGAGTCAGGCTTAGGGTACATCCGCATCTCTAGTTTCTCTGACGATTTCAACCTAACCGCGCGTCTGTGGGAGCGATACATTCAACAGCTTGTGGATAACGAGGTGCCAGGTCTGATCATTGACCTCCGCAGGAATGGTGGTGGAAGCGGAAGTCTGGCACTGGATTTTGCAGGTTTCTTCTTTGATGAGGAGTTTGTATTGGCACGCGATTCTTACTACAACGAGCGGACAGGAGCTTTCGAATACCAGGACCCACCGACCCGTGTGCGCCCTGCCCCGACGTTGTACGAAGGGCCAATTGCCATTCTGGTTAGCCCAAGCTGTGTCAGCGCATGTGAATACTTCGCCTATGCGCTAGCGCAAGGCGGGCGCTCAGTGGTGGTGGGCAATTTCCCCACAGCGGGCGCAGCGGGCGAAGTCGGACGTGGTCAGTACAAGCTGCCCGGCGACCTTGACCTCCAGTTTCCGACCGGACGCCCCGAAACCCCAGATGGCGCTCTGCTAATCGAAGGGACAGGCGTCCCACTGGATACCACTGTACCGGTGACCGAAGATCAGGTATTGGGACGCAGCGATCCTGTCCTGGAAGCTGCTGTGCAAGCGCTTCTGGATCGAATCGGTGACTAGCTTCGTGGTCTTCTCGCTATGAACCGATTCAAACTTACGTGGCCAAAAAATGCACTGTAGGTTGGTAGGAGCAAAGGCAACATGCTGAGTGCCTAAGAGGTACGCCTTTGCGGTCGATATGGAGTGGGTTCTCCCGGCCAGAAGTGACCTGGATGAGGAAGCTATCAGCCGCCTTCTCCAATTGCACTACCGCCTTCTCCCATCATTCACCCAGCAGCTTGCGAGGGATCTACGCTGCCGCTTGGTTGAATGAACCCAGGCGCTGGCTTGAACCCCCCTCACCGTAGGGCTATAATTCGCGCGCTCACCCCTTTGAGACCGTCAGTCATCAGACCAGGAGTCTGATCGCATGAAACCGCTTGTTGAATGTGTCCCCAACTTCAGCGAGGGCCGCCGCCCTGAAGTGGTTGAGGCCATTGTCAACGCTGTACGCTCTGTGCCGGGGGTCGCTGTATTGGACTATAGCCTGGATGCTGACCACAACCGATCGGTTTTAACCTTTGTTGGCTCCCCTGAGGTTGTCGAGATAGCTGCCTTTGCAGCGATCAAGCGGGCGGCTGAGCTGATCGACATGAACAGCCATATCGGCGAACACCCCCGGATTGGTGCCACGGACGTGGTGCCGTTTGTGCCGATTCGTGGCGTTGAAATGGGGGACTGTGTGGCAATTGCCCGACGCCTCGGTAAGCGCGTGGGGGAGGAACTCGGAATCCCGGTCTACCTTTACGAATATGCCGCCACGCGCCCCGACCGCGAGAACTTGGCGAATCTACGGAAGGGTGAGTATGAGGGTTTGCGTGAAGCCATCAAGACGGACCCGGAGCGCGCCCCTGATTTCGGCCCCTCGGAGCTAGGGACAGCGGGGGCCACTGTGATCGGGGCGCGAGCGCCGCTGATCGCCTACAACGTGTATCTCAACACGTCGAATGTCGAGGTTGCTGATCAAATTGCTCGGGCCATTCGCCATTCATCGGGTGGTCTGCGCTATGTGAAAGCGTTGGGTTTGTTGGTCAATGGGCGGGCACAAGTGTCCATGAATCTGACTGACTACACTCACACGCCCATTCATCGTGTCCAGGAGATGATCCGCTCTGAGGCCGCCCGCTATGGCTGCCTGATCACCCATGCAGAGTTGATCGGGTTGATTCCGCAACAGGCGCTGATCGACGCGGCGCGGTGGTATCTTCAGCTAGACCTTTTTAGGGATGATCAAATTCTTGAACGTCGCCTCCAGTATGAGGAAGAGTCGATTATCCCCCAACCGTTCCTGGACGCTGTGGCGAGGGGTGAGCCGACGCCTGGGGGCGGCTCAGTCGCCGCTCTGGCTGGTGGATTGGCCGCTGCGCTGGCTGCGATGGTGGCCCGAACCACCATCGGCAAGAGGCAGTATGCCGAGCTTGAACCAGTTATGCAGAATATTGCGCGCACCGCAGATGACTTACGTCTGGCTCTCATGCGCGGCATTTCTGACGATAGCGTGGCCTTTGAGGGTGTCTTAAGCGCTTATCGCATGGATAAGGATGATCCAACCCGTACAGCAGCCATTCAAGCCGCGACGCAGCGCGCCGCTGAGGTTCCGCTGGAAGTAGCCCGTCTGAGTGTACAGACGCTTGATCAGCTCAAGACTCTTGCCTTGCAAGGTAACATTAACGCCGTCAGCGATGCCGGGTCTGGGGCACACATGGCACTGGCGGCTGTTGAGGCCGCTGCCTTGAACGTCCTCGTCAATGCTCGCAGTCTGGAGGATCAGGTTGTAGCCGCTGGCTTGCGTGACGAGATCATGATCCTCCGGGAACAAGCACGAACATTGGCTTCTGAGATTCACCGCATCGTTGAGGAACGATCAGGGTTGCTCATAGAATGATCATGCGATTCCGCCTTGACCGCTTCTTGGTCATCCTTGTCATGTTGGCTGCGGGTTGTGCACCGCAGCCGGTTTTTACGCCTACCCCTACCAAGACTCCTGGCCCTGTGCTCGCCTCTCCTCTGGTGGCAGCAACAACTGCCCAACCCACCCTTGCGCTAACGGATCTTCTATCAAGCACACCCGATGACCTAACACCTCTCATCACACTAAGTGCCCCAGCAACCTCGGCCATCACAGAGACGCCGACGGCCACCAATCCACCTCCCACACCAAATGATGGCTTGCCGCCCGATCACTATGTCTTGAACCGCCCCATCCCAACTGGGTGGAGGGATTACGGTGACCGCACTTATGCCTACGGTTCCACCGCAGGCGGGCAATACCGCCCTCATGCTGGCATGGACTTTTTTAATCCAGAATCGACCCCTGTTGTGGCAGTTGCGAATGCCATTGTTGAGTATGCCGGTACGGACTGGGAAACGATCTTTGGCCCGCAGCCCAGCTTCTATGGCAACCTGATCATTCTTCGCCTCAGCGATTACACCTATGCTGGGCAGCCGGTTTTTGCGCTATACGGGCATCTATCAACCATATCGGTGCAGACTGGCGATGTCGTCCCGGTGGGTGAGGTGATCGGTGCGGTAGGCGGGACAGGGGTTGCGAATGGGGGGCCGCACCTGCACTTCGAAGTGCGGGTGGGGAATCCATCCGACTACTTCACCAGCACCCGCAACCCCGATTTATGGATCAAGCCCTACTACGGGTATGGCACCTTAGCCGGACGGGTCATTAACGCCCAGGGGGCGATGCTGCCCGAGGTGGCGATCACAGTGCGTGGCATTGACATACCGCGCTATACCTGGACCTATGCTGGAACGGAAAACATCTCGGACCCAGAATGGGGCGAAAACTTCACCCTAGGCGATTTGCCCGAAGGCTGGTATACCGTCACCACACGTTCTGATCGACGTACCTACAGCACGGAGGTTTATGTCCGAGCAGGCCGCACTGCTTGGATCGAGTTCATATTCGATTAGGGTCAACCATTCTGTTGTGGCCCAAACCATTTCTCAATCAGTGCGTCCACTGTGCCATCCCTGATCATACCTGCCAGGATTTCATCAACTTGTGCACTAAGGGTCATGCTATCGGGGTGAACAGCAGCAGCGATGAGGGTTTCGGCCACGTTCTCGCCTAATCTCAATTCTGGGTGCTGCCCGACACCCAGCCGTGCCGTGATGCCATCCACCAGGGCAGCGTCTGCCTCACCCTCTATCACAGCAGATAGAGCTGCCCCTGGGTCAGGATACCGTTCTACTTGAAGGTTGGCCAGTCGCCGTTCCCAGCGTCGTGCCTCAACATCCCCTCCCGAGCCATATTCAACTGCCAGAGTATGCCCGGCTAGGTCGCTCATGGCGCCAATCGACGATCCGTCTAGCACGACCAGATACTCTCCGGCGTTGAAGTAAGGCACACTGAAGTGGGCCTTGCCCGCATATTCCCTGGTAGCAACCAGCGCCGAGATCAAGATGTCAACCTGGCCGGTCAGCAGGGCGTCAAACAACCCGTCGTAAGCCATGTTGACAAAGATTATCTCGGCTCCTAGCCTGCGGCCCAGCTCGGTTGCAAGGTCTACATCCAGGCCCACGATCTGGTTATGGGAGTCAACATACTCAAAAGGGGGGTAGGAAGCATCCAGCCCGATGCGCAGTACGCCGGTCTCTTGCAGACGCTCCCAGGCAGCATCTTCGGTTTGTTCACTTAGCAGGCTGATACTGAGCGCGATCCCCGCCATAGTCAGGATCGCTACCCCCCCTATACCTGCCAGCCACTTCTTTCCCATCACAAGAGAGTCCGGCCAACGCCAGCTTCGGTTAAGGAGTCTCACCCCAACCGCGCCCCCAACGCTGGATCTCCTCATATATGGGTTTGGGGGCAAAGTCGGGGGAGACGAGTGTGAAATAGTCTGGGAAGCTATACGTTGGCGCAGGATAACGAAAGGCCCAAACACACATCGTCTCGAGCCAGGGCCAGTTTGCTTCGGCATAACGGAATCCATCGAGCGTGTAGGTGATTCGCTGACCAGGCCGAACGGCTTTTGTCCAGCGAGGGTGGTCATTCCAGCCAGTCTCTGTGATATACACGGGCTTTTCGGCATCACCATGCTCAACCATGATATCCCGGAGCATTTCCACGCGGCGGAAGTTAAGCACATCTGCGGCAGGTGGCTCCTCCGGTGGAAACTTGAAACCGTACGTGTGCACGGCAAGTGCATCGAAGTAGTCCCTTACTCCCCACTCATACAGTTGAGTAAGGTAGTCAATTTCATTCATTCCATACTGACTGCCTACCGGCTCTAGCGTTGGAGCAAGCGCACCAGCCAGCACCATCACCTCAGGGTTGGCACGATGCGCTGCCGGGTACGCAAATTGGAGCAGACTGACATAGCGCTGCGGCAGCACTGGCTGGTAGCCCCACTCATAGGCCAGATTCGGCTCATTCCAGACGATGATATGCCGGATATCGTTCTGGTAATGCCTGGCGAAAACCTCTACGAAGTGCCCAAAGTCCCAGAATCGGTTAGGCTCCAGATGAGTCAGGCTGGTATCTCCATCTACTTCCGGGCCGTAGGGTTGCGCCCACTCGGGCACCATCCCAATCCGTGCGATGATGACCAGTCCCTGCGCTCGCGCATGGCGCACGATCATATCGCTGTGTTCCCAGAAGTACACACCTTGCTGAGGTTCGATGTACGGCCAAGGAAAGAACTCAACGATGGTGGTGGCACCCATCTCGCGCACCATCTCTAATGTGCGCTGAATCTTCCATTCCTCCACTTCGTCGGTGAGGCGGGTGTGGACACATAAGATGGGGTGCGCTGTCTCAACGACTCTCGGCTCGCCAAGAATAACGTAGGGAGGGCGATGAGCCGTCGTTTGTAGGATCGCCGCAAGAAGAGTTAGCCGCACTGCCCATATACCCATGAGGCGAGATCGAAGAGTGATTGGCGGCCTCAAAAAAGCCTTGAGCATGAGGAGGGTATATCAGGGGGGAGTGTCCAACATTATGGACTAACGAATTGAAACAAATGAGCTGGATAGCCAGGATAGCGATGCCGATAGAGCTGACGACGGTTCCAACAGAAAACGAACAGCCGAACCGC
>DAOTYF010000011.1:0-18703 GCA_034434995.1 Anaerolineae bacterium | reverse complement strand
GGCCTCTGTTCCCGGCCCGACCAGAGCGGGAGAAATGTCGTAACCAACCAGGCGGGCTATATCTCCGAGCTGCCAGTCCAGTCGGTGAGTTGCAACTTGCTCCGCCTGCTCTACTGCCAGGCGCGGCGATGGGCGGTAAGCGGGGATCAGCACCCCCACCAGCGCGCCAATCGCAAAGCTCAACATCAAACTCCCAATGGCCCCGGCGAGTACCGTGTGCCAACGGCGCGGCACAATGGCTGCCCAGCCCGATATCAATCCTAAGGCGATCACTGGCAGCACAGCGTATAGTTGTCTGCCTGTGACAGAGATAGTGCGCTGGAGGTACCACAGCAGCGCCATCAGTGTCATGGCTGTCCACACCAGCAGGAAAATAATCTGAGCCTGCCGTTCCAGGCTAATAGAGTTACCGGGCTGTCGTGTCCGTATAAACCCGATCACCAGCCCCACCATCCCGCCGATCATGAATACATCAGTCAGAGCGTAGACCCAATCCGGCATGGGCACATTGCCATAACCGAAGTTTGCCCAGAACGTGGTGCGGAAGTTGTGCAGCTCGACCCTATAGACCGGCAGGGTCAACGGTTCCCGGATGCCCCATACAGCCCACATCCGTGTCAGGCCAGTGAGGTCGCCATACAGCCGCAGATTTCGCAGCATCCACCATCCACTAACCAGCAGGACACCTGCCAGCAGAATCACTCCCGCCGTGACGAACAGCCTCCAGGAATGTCTCCTCACAGCCAGCCAGGCGACAACCAGTGCTGAGAGTGGCAGCAGGGGCAGGAAACTCGTTTTGCTGATCACCCCCAGGCCGAGGTACAGGCCCAGGGCAATCCACGTGAGGAGCGACGGGGTGTCTTGCCGCTCTATCAGGTCAACCAGGATCAACCCCCCAGCGGTGGCCATGAAGACAACCAGTGCATCGTTCGTCACCGCTGAGGTTGTGAGAAGAAAATTGGGCATGAAAGCCACCAACGCCGCTGTTGCTAGGGCTAATGGCCTAGCAACGAACCGCCCAGCCAGAAGGTAGGTGAGGATTACCACCCCTGCCCCAAACGCGGTGGAGAGGAGTCGAATGGTGCGGACTGTGCTTGTTGTTGCATCTCCCCACCACCCCAGGGCGGGATGAAGGTACTGATTCTTATTGTCGTCACCGACTCTGCCAATCATGTATCCCCAGAAGGGATTCACCTCCCAGTGCGATCCCAGCTCCTCCTCCGGCGGGGGCGAGGTGATCAGAGCCGCGATCAAGTAGTATAGAGGGGCTTGGTGAGCCTCGGTCAGAGGGCCGCCCAGCTCAACAATGGGAAGACTCCCCTCCCGGTTAACGTGATCGATAAACAGGTAATGAAGCCGCTCATCAGGGGCCTCGAAGAGAGGATTGGCGGCATTGTAAGCTGTGGCAAGCGCCACATAGAGCATGAGAACGATGATGCCTGCCCGGTGCTCAGCCAGGATAAAGCGAACGCGATTCATCGCCTAGTGCCCTATCGATCGATTTGGCAAGTTAAGCGGCTTTGCGCCCGCAGGAGGGGAGTTTGGGATCATTCGGCAGTAGCCAGTCGCACCAAGAATGACAGACTGGATTGTACTGCAACATCAGCCGTTGCATAGATCGAATTCTCAGGCGGAGCGGAACGGGCGGCAGGATATGCAGTCAGAACACGGAGACGTCATCACTGAGGGCAAAAAAGGGTTGCCCGGGGGCTAATGGGATGGCGGAACCGGGCCGAAGGGCTATCAGAAATGCCACCAGGAGTGTGGTCAGAAGATCAGCGCCATCCACCCGCACCGGCGCTGATCGTGCCCGGCGGGAGATCCTAGGTGGGGCTGTTACCGTCACCGATTCGAGGTGTCAGATGGAACTGGGATCAGGTAGTATGTGCTACCTCCACATGCCCAGCGAGCAGAGCTGGCTTGGGTAGGGCGACGGCAGAGACGTAATAGGCAGGTTCCGCACACGCTCGGCACAATGTGACACCCTCCTGCTGAACCTCGCGCTCATTGATGATTTCCTCTCCACACGCCTCGCAAGTCACGCGCACGCCAGGGCGACTTACAATTTCTGCTACGGAGGTACGTAGAATAACCGGCTGTACGCCTAGCAATTCTTCATCAGACATCACCTGGTACGCCTCAAGCTGGGCATGCCAGCGGCTTGGTGCGTTGGCTGCATAGCGATAGGCTGCCTGCCGCACCTCGGGATTTGGGAAGACACGAAAGGCCGCTTCAGTCCGGGTGTCCACGAACGTGGCAGCCACTTTCCCATAATCCACAACCCGCAGCGTACGATGCCCGACCGTGCAACCTGTCGCTGCTGAGATGCCGTCTGCGAAGCAGCCATCCGTTTCAACAAATGTCAACAGATGTTTGGCAGTCTGCGGCAACTCAAGCCCTAGCAGATTCCCCGCCAGTATTCCCATCCGCACACCGAGCACCTGACGCGGGCACAAGTGATGGTGCTGGGCGGCAGAAAGCTCAAGCAGTTCGCGAAGTGTCACCATGGCCTTCTCCAATCCAAGGAGTTTTGAGTATCGCCCCCTTCCAAATCCGGGAGGCGATGCTGTTTCCAATTCCAACCTGGCTCTAGCAAGCGCGTCATCTTTCCTGGCGGGAAGATGGGCCAGCCGCCATAGGTCCCGTGGCCCACAGGCAGGCTGGCCAGAGACTCGTCGACGTTAATCACCCGTGATCGTCATACTTTATCCTCGTCTGGAACCTTGAATTCCTGACGGAAAGCACGGATTGCACCGCCAAGCTCCTTGCCCAGCATGGCGATCCGGCTCGAGCCAAAGAGCACCAGCACAATCATCAGGATGATCATCAATTCGGGAATGCCAAGTTTGACAGGCATTCGTACTCCCTCCTCCTGCGTGGTTACGCTCTGACCACTTTCACCATCGTATCATAGAACACTGCGCTGCCGCCTACTGGATCGACCAGGCAGGTATTCCCCAAGTAGGGATCCACTCGCATTGCAGCATTGGCGTGCAATCCCCGGACACGGCGCGGGTCGCCGGGGATGCGCGTGCCATCAATCATCACGTCCACGCCACCATACGACCAGTGGCCGAAGCCTAGGCTGAAGCCGATCACGCCAGGGCGGATGCCTTGAGTTGTCTTGACTTTGCCGATAATTGGCACTGTCCTGCCATTGCCCAGATCCCAAACGCCCTCCGGGTTACTGGCTGAGAGTATCCGCACCTGGTCACCATCTCGGAGACCGCGCGCGGCGGCATCTTCGGCGTGCATCAGCACAAAGTTTTCTGGCAGCACCGCCAGCAGCCAATAGTTGGAAGAGGTACGGCTCTTGGTTTGGACGATTTCCCGGTAGGTGATCATCCGCAGGTCGTAGCCCTCGGCCTCGTCGTCGAGCAACTCCCCAGTTACGTCAAACGGGCCGGGGAAGTAGCGAGCGTAACCAGTCAGGTGCTCGCCCGTCATAGCGCTCTTGGTGTCGTAAGTTTTCTCCTGGTAGATGTTCAATAACGTGCCAAAGGGGTGCGCTACCTGCGTGAGGTCCAGGCCAAACACCTCGCCACCTGTCTCGGGGAAGACACCCTGTCGGTAGCCCTTCTCAAAGGCTTCGAAGCGCCCACCTCGGTTGAGAACGTAGACAACCTTCGGCCACAGGTCTCCGGTGATGGCTGCCCATCGCTCTGGGTCGAAGACGCTCTTGGGCAGATGCCTCCGAGCCTGCAAGAAGATGCGCATTTCCTCTTCGTCGGCATCCGGCACCGAGTCAGAGCCATCCTCTTTTTCTCCGAAGGCCAGATTGGCGACCATCCGCAGGTACAGATCATCTGGATGGGACAAATCACCGTAGTCACCAAAGCCACCGGGGCCAAAGCCCGGCAAGCCGAGCCTCTCAGCCAGACCCAGCAGCACAGCTTCCAGCGCCAGCGGCATCGCTTGGCCGAAGACAGTCACCTCTGGAATCAGCGGCGCGATGGCCGGATTGCGGACAGGCTGTACCTTGAATGGGTTGTTCGGATGGCTGCCGCCGAACTCCCACCGCTCCAGATAAGTCGCGTCTGGGAAGATGTAGTCGGCGTACATGCTGGTCTCGCCGATGAAAGCATCAATGGCAACGAACAGCGGCAGTTTCTCTGGGTCAGACAGGATGGCGATGTTCGTGTTCCCCGCAGGCAGCGAGTACACCGGTGACCCCATGTATAAGATCAGCGCCTTCACAGGATAGGGGTAGGCATCACCGATGGAAGGGACAATCTCCTGGTAAACATCGCTGGAAAGAGGCCACCAATTCCGCCTGGCAGGATACCCGTCGCGCAGAAAGAGCGAGTGCTTGTCGTACTTCTGGTCGTGACGGATAATGCTGGTCCCGAAGGGGGCCATCGCGCCGCTGATGGCCTTGAGGCTAAAAGGCTGGCCAGGGGCGCTACCATCGGCCTTGTAGGTACTGGCTTTGATCAGCCCACCTGCGTGATCGTAGTTGCCTATCAACGCATTAAGCGTGTACCAGGCCAACACATTATAGAACCCGTTGGTGTGTTGCGAAACGCCGCGATGGATATCAGCCACCGCCTTTTTCCCATGATTGGTGAACTCGAAGGCAACTTCTTCCAGGTCGCGGGTACGTAAGCCGCAGATTTCTGCCCACTCTTCCAACGTGTGCTCGCGGGCCGAGTCGGCGATGATCTGAAGAGCAGATTTGACCGTGAAGGAACCCAGTCGTACCTCATCGACGAACAGATCGCCACGAACGATATGGTCTGTGTCATACGGGTCAACCGCTGTTGGCTCACCGTCGACCAGCGCCACGAAGTAATCGAACTCGTAGGTCCTTTCTGGGTCGGTGGATAGCGGACGCTCTTCCTTCTCGCGCAAGCCGATCTCGCTTGCGCGCAGGTATCTACCCGGCTGGCCATGCTCGTCGAGCTTCACCAGCCAGGTTGCCGGCGTCCAGGTTGGCTCACCGATAGCCGTTGCAGCCGCTTTGTTGGCCGCCGAGAGGTAGCGCCCATCAAAGCGCTCATTGTCGATCACCCAGCGGATCAGGCCCATCGCTAGTGCTGCTTCCGTGCCAGGCCGGATGGGCAACCACTTCCAGGCCTTAGCCGCCGTCTTGGAGAGACGCGGGTCTATCACCACCATCTTCATGCCGCGCTCAACCTGGTTGATCGTGATGCCTGGCACCCGCAGCGGCGGGCCGTAGTTGCCCTCAAAGGGTGATGCGCCGACGAAGATCACGAACTCGCTGTTGCGCAGGTCGCCCTGCCAGTAGAATTTCTGGCCACCGGTCCACTTGCCATCAATAAACTGCTCGGACATTGCCTTGCCAGTGAAATACAGGCTGCCCTGGCAAACGGTGGTATGTCCATGGGCGTTTACTGAGCCGAATGAGGGGCCGATCCAGCGCTTGATAAAATCGCCACGCCCATCTTTCAGCCGCCCCCAGGCAAAGACTACCTGGTTGTTCCGCGGTCCCAGGTCGGGGTGATCCGGGTCGATCAGCAGGTCGAGATAAGCATCGAACGTAACCTTGAACTCCTCGATCAACGCCTGCTTGGCATCGGCATCGGACTCACCCTGAATCCGCTTGACAAATGCGGCCATTTCTTTGGCTACATCCGCGTCGGTCAGGGCATAGGACTCGCGTAGGCCAGGCACTATCCCTTCGCCGAACAAGTCGCCGCCTTCCACGATCTCCTCTATGGCTTGGGCAAAGGGAATAGTGACCCACTCACCAGCACCGCGTGGTGTGCCGGGCTTCCGCTTGAGCACGCTCACAATGCGGTACGGGTCATAGACGGTTTGCAGCCCGGCCTGCCCCTTGGGGCACAAAGCTCCCTCCGTAGTCGCTGCTTCAGCGATGGGCGTGGTATAGGCAATATGTGGCTGCATGTTCCAGGGGCTGTAGGGGTTGCCATCAATCTTGACTGCCACCCCGTCCTGGAGCTTAACTTTGATTGGGCAGCCGGTGTTGCACTGGAGGCAGACGGTGTAGATCTGGTTCTCCGGCAGTGCCTGTACGTAGGCTGCCTCATTGCCACCAGCCCAAACCTGTTGCAGGCTTGGCAGCGAGCCGAGGAACGCCGCGGTGCCACCAGCGGCAGCCGATATCTTCATAAAGTCGCGCCGTGATAGACCGCAGACTTCAGGTTGCTGAAATTGCTTTTGTTTACTCATTACGACGCCTCCGCCGCTGGTTCAGAGAACAGATGCAGGCGCTCACTGCCAATCAGAAAGGCAAGGGTCGCCAACCCCACTGTGCCAACCGTGACCGCCCATTCCACTAGGCTGGGGAAATAGGTGAACTGGAGATGGTCATCCGTGAAAGCCGTGACCAACTCTTCTAGCTCCGGGATCGTCAGAGCGGGGAAGACGATGTTGGCGCGCGCAACGGCAAATCCGACTAGCACCAGGATACCCATCCACCCGGCCCAGCCGTTATGCTTCGCCAGTTTCGGCTGCACAAGCACGACGATCGGTACCAGCGATCCAAGCAGGAGCTGGATGATCCAGAACGCCCACCAGTACGGTCCGAACAACACCTCCCTCACCGCTGCCACGTTGAGAGGCACGTTGCCGTAGATGCTCTGTGAGAAGTCAGCCCACAGGAAGTAGATCTTGATGACTTGGAGGACGACAGTGGTGATTGCCAGCACCCACAATTGTTGGGGGCGGCGTGGATCGCCCTCCGGGCCGAACAGACCGAGCGCGGCCAGCAGCATCGCGGCGCCGGAGGCCAGCGAGAAGACCGGGAACTGCACTGGAAACAGGCCAACATGCCAGAACGGGCGAGCTGCCTGAACACCCAACAAGGCACCAACTGCGCCGGAGACAAAGAGTGCCAACACCAGCCCAACGACCATCAAGGGCTTCATCCACCGGCTGGCCGGATTGCGAATTGCCAAGATCAGCGTGATCACCATCAACAGCCCAAACAGGGTGTAGCCCCACACCATCTGGAACATCACCGAGCCGGGGTCGCCCTGAAGGTACACCTTCCAGATGCGCTCCATATGGCCGAGGTCGAGCCAGATGGACAGCAGACCAGCCGCCAGGCTGACCAACGCCCCCCACAGTGCAACTTTGCCCGTCCCCTTAAATAGCGGGATGTTGAACAGGTGGTCAAGTGTGGCCAGCATAAAACCACCCGCGGCAACACCAGCGAAGAACAGATACATCGCCACCCATAGCCCCCATACCACATACGAGCCATAGTTGGCATTTTCGTGCCCGGCGATCAGGCGGTCATAGGTGCCCCACAGGCCGATCAGGAGCGCCAGCCCGCCGAGAACATAGAGAGCTTTCTTCAGCATTGCCAGCCTCCTAAGTCAGATAGTAGACGCGCGGTTCCGTGCCTAATTCTTCTTTGAGCCGCATCACGTTCGGGCTGCCGATCAGTTCCGAGACCAGGCTATCCGGGTCGTTGGCGTCGCCGAAATAGGTGGCGCGCCCGATGCAAGTGGTGGTGCAGGCAGGCAGCATCCCTTCCACCAGGCGGTGCAGGCAGAAGTGACACTTACGCACGTTGCCGATTGGCGAGGCGAAGCGCCGGCTGCGATCTCGGCTCTGGCTATACTCGAAGCTGGCCGCCCGCTCGTAGTCATCGGCATCCCGCTGCCCCAGGATCAGCCCGTCGGCAACCGGCGTGTCCTGCGTGTATGTCTCCCCAAAATCGAAGGTGCGAGAGGCATATGGGCAAGCGGTGACGCAGTAGCGGCAGCCGATGCACTGATCATAGTTAACCACCACCACTCCGTTCTCGTCTTTGTAGGTAGCATTGACGGGGCAGACCGGCACGCAGGGCGGGCGATCACACTGCATACATGGTTTGGGCAAGAAGCGGCGGGTGACGTTGGGATACGTGCCTATCTCTTCTTCCAGAACCGGACGGTAGACCACGCCCGGCGGGAGCTTGTTCTCAGCCACGCAAGCGATGGTGCAGGCATGGCACCCAATGCACTTGCGCAGGTCGATCACCATCACCCAGCGCCGCTCCTCCGGTTGCTTTTCGAGCGCCCTTCGGAGGTCTTCTTGCATGCGCGTCAGGATGTCTTGCTCTTCAAGGACACCTAGCACGGCGTTCACCTCCTTGGATCAGGATAGACTGCGGAACACGTCAGGACATCTACTGAAAGGGTAAACGCAGGCAACTTCTGGTGGCAGCGGGGAAACCTTGAGAACCGGAGGGGGGGTTGTCAGGGAATTTGTGAGGGATGGCGCAACTGTGTCGGGGAATCCCCGACACTAGAGTTGAGAGGTCATCAGTCACCCAACAAACCGCGCAGCAGGGCATATTTGACCAAGGCAGCCCGGCTGCGCAGCCCCAGCTTCTCCATACCCCGCGAGCGATAAGTCTCGACGGTCTTGACGCTGAGCGCGATCTGTTGGGCGATCTCAGCGGAGGTGTGACCTAGCGCCACTAGGCGGAGCACTTCGCGCTCGCGCTCGCTGAGGGTGTCCCAATCGTCACTGTCAGCCGGGTTGTTACCCAATGAATCGACTGCGGGGATCATGCCATCCAGCAAGCTGCGCGTCATGGCAGAATGGATGTAAACCTCTCCACGCGCCACGGCGCGAATGGCGGAGATCAGCTCAGTGTCGGCGGCTTTTTTCAGAATATAGCCTGACGCCCCGACCTTCAGCGCCTGGCGGAAGTATAGCTCATCCTCATGCATAGTCAGCACCAGGACACGGCTGTCTGGAGCGGTCTTCCGTAGCACCGGCAGCGCATCCAGCCCGCCCAGGCCGGACATGGTCAGGTCGAGCAGTATCACATCCGGCTTTAAGTCGGCAGCTAGGCCGATGGCCTCTAATCCATCGGTTGCCTCGCCTATAACGAGGATGTCAGGCTGTCGGTCAAGCAGCGCCCTCAGTCCGGCTCGTAATACGGCATGATCGTCAGCGATCAGCACACGGATCTCAGCCATACCTACCCTCTCTCACCTCTGAGCCAGCTTTTCTGAAGGGGGGCAGCGGTACTTCAACGAAGATGCTCGTGCCTAACCCTGGCGTTGACTCAATCGTAAGTGTACCGCCCAGCAACTCCGCCCGTTCCTGCATCCCGTATAGGCCAAGGTGGTGGGTTTCGCCCCGCCCTGTCTGTGGATCGAAGCCGCAGCCATCGTCTTCAACAATCACCCGGATATGATCGGGTGATTGCTCAAGCAGAACGCTTACTGTGCTGGCACGAGCATGGCGGGCGATGTTGGTCAGACTCTCCTGTACAATGCGGTACAGCGCCGTCTCAACCGGGGCCGGAAGCCGCTCCTTAGCCAGCCCATGCACTGCGACATCCACCTCCAGCCTGTGTCGCCGCCGATACTCCGCGACATAGCGCTCCAACGCCGCGACCAATCCCATATCGTCCAGCACACTGGGACGCAGCTCCAGGGCGAGGTTTCGAACCCCTTCCAATGTCCCAGCAGCCACCGCGCGCAACTCTTCGGCCTGGCTCTGGATGGCAGGGGAAGGACATTCATCCATGAGCGTTCGCAGCCCCACCATCAACGTGGTGATGGCCTGGCCGGTCTCATCGTGCAGTTCGCGTGCGATGCGCCTGCGTTCCTCTTCCTGTGCTGCCATCACCTGCTCGAGGAGCTGTGCTCGCAGGCGGTCACGCTCCGCTCGTGCCTGTTCGGCCTGGGCAAGTTGCGCGGTCATCGCATTAAATGCTTCTGCCAACTCGCCAATTTCGTCGTTGGCCCATCGCTCTACTCGCTGTGAGAGGTCACCCTGCCCGACTGCACGGGTGGCATTCACCAGAGCCTTGATCGGTCGCGTTAGGACCCAGGTCAGAGCGCTGGCGGCGAGGATGCCCACCACCGCTACCAGGACGGTGGTCATCAGAAGCTGGGCAGTGACTGTTGTTACGGCACGCCACAAGCTGTCCTCAGACAGGCCAATACGAGCTGTCCCGGCTCGGCCCTCGAAGATGGGCACAGCCGTATCCCAGATGCGGCCTTCCGTTGTCGCCAGCGCAACGGTGCTATGATGGGTACAATCGTCCGCGCACCCATTGGCTGATAGCAGACCAGCGGGAAAGCCCTCGCCAAATGTGTGGGCGATAACTTGCCCTTCCCGATCCACGATGAAAGCGTAGCGTACATCAGCGTGGTTCTGCAGAGTATCCTGCAGCAAGCGGTGCAGGCCATAGATATCGTTGACCAGGATCAGGTCAGTCGAGCGCGCCGAAAGATCGTTGGCAATCGATAGACTTTGCTCTTTCAGGAGGCTTCGCAGTGTCTGCTCGAGTAGAACTCGCACCTGGAAAGTCGCACCCAAACTGAGGAGAAGCATCAGGCCGAGGACGATCCCCAATATCTTGGTGCGAACACTGACCGCCCCAGCAATGGCCCAGAAACGACTGGCAAGTTTTTGCAGACGAGGGGCAGAGACGATCATGGCTGTATATCGGCTAGAAATGGCGTAACGCTGGCGGTGAGGTCTCGCACCGAGTTGTAGGCGCTGTCGTCAATTAGCACGAAGCCATCATAGCCAAGCCGGGCCAGTGCCTCACGCCCATGGGGATCATCTGCCATGGTGAGCAGAATATCTTGAAGCTCTGCGTGAAGCTGAGGGCGCGTATCTGGCCTGATCACCACCGGAGGGATGCCGAAAGCCGGGGAACGGTGAATGACACGCACCCGGTTGGTCAGCGTTGGGTCACGGGCCAGGGCAAACTCCAGCACCAGACTATCTACGGCTGCGCCGTCGGCCACGCCATCGGCTACTGCGTGGATCGCATCGTCATGGCTGTAGGTGTAAAAAGTGCGGGAGAAGAACTGCTCCGGGGTGCTTCCTAAATCCAGCACCAGTGAGGTCGGATATATCCGCCCACTCGTAGACATGGGATCGGTGAAGGCAAACACCTTTCCCTGCAAGTCAGCCATACTCCGCGCTGGGCTATGGGCGGGCACAATGAGCACAGAGTAATACACCGATTCGCCATTCACCTGGGGCGCGGCCAGCAATTCCATGCCAAACTCGTCGTGCCCGGCGATGTAGGCGCTGGTGCAGACGAACGCCACGTCGATCTCGCCAGTGCGGAGCAACTCATTTACTTCTGCGTAGGTGCGGCGCTGGACCAGCTCAACCGGGCGATTCAGCCTGTCACTCAGATAGTCAAAGAGTGCGCCATAGCTCTCGGCTGTGCCTTGAGGAGAGATGACAGCCGCCACCGCCACACGCAGCGGGACAACCTCCGCCGATCTGGCTACTGGAAGCGGCTCCAGGGCAGCCAGGTTGATGACGTTCGGTTGGGTGGAGGGCGCACAACCAGTTACAGCAAGTACGATCAGGAGAACTTGCCATGAAAATGAATGGCGCAAAATCGCACTCATCTCTATTGCTCTCTGTAAGGCCATCGAATCTTCCAAAGAGAGATGCATTCTACCTTCGATTTTACCCCCTGTAATCAGGTTCCGAAATTGATCAGAAGGTCTGCGAGGGGAAAAAGTATTCGCCAAGTATGTCGGGGAACGAGGCATTGAGCCATCCCGTTCAAGCGGGAGGCTTCCTCCAGAGGGGGTGGCGAAACTCCTCCGACCGGTGGTCTCCACCGAGCGCGCGAACTCTCTCGTCACCCGCCCAGGCTCAGGACGAAGCGGTAAGGAGGCGTTGGGCAAACCGCCTGGAAAACCTGTAAAATAAGTACGCTCATCTGATAAGGACGAGCGATGTTCCTTCGGTAGCCTTGTGAGGTGCTCTTGTGGCTGAACAATCGCGCGAGGTTTTCACGGTCGAAGTGGCTGGTCTGAGACGGGATTTGCCCTTGTTTGAAGTCGCACCGGGTGTGAGGATTGCGATTGTCAACCTCCTCGGCGATAGTGAGCTTATCCAAGCGGCGGCGGACGAGTTAGCTAAACGCCTGAACCATATCGAGGCGGACGTGATCGTAACGGCTGAGGCTAAAAGCATTCCGTTGGCCTATGCATTAAGCACCCTGATGCAGAAGCACTGGGTCGTGCTTCGGAAGGTTTACAAACCCTACATGGGTGATGCAATTCAAGCTGAGACACTCTCCATCACCACTGGCCAGGCCCAGACTTTGTACCTGGACGAAAAAGATAGGAGTCGGCTGAGGGGGAAACGGGTCATTCTGGTCGATGATGTCATCTCAACAGGGAGCACGCTTCAAGGGATGAGATTGGTCATCCAGAAGGCGGAAGCTCAGGTCGTCTCGCAAGCAGCCATTTTCACGGAGGGGGATCGCGCCATGTGGCAAGACATTATATCTTTGGGTCATCTGCCTGTCTTTACAACCTAGATTCCAGCCAACACCCGGTCTTGCTTGCTGGCGGTTTTCCTCTAGATAGTTTATAGTTTGCCTGTAGTCTAGCGTTGAGGCGGTGAGTGTGGCGCGTATCCTTGTAGTGGACGACGAACCCGACGTCCGTGAGCTTTTCAATATCACCCTCAAAATGGCTGGGCACATCACCGAGACAGCCAAGGATGGTGTCGAGGCAGTGGAGCGGCTTCAAGCCGACATCCCTGATTTGATCTTGCTCGATCTGATGATGCCCCGCATGGATGGGTTTGGTTTGTTGGCTCACATCCGTGAACATATGGCTACCAAGCCAATTCGGGTGCTTGTTGCCACCGCCAAAGTGCTAGAGGAATCCGACCAGGTGAAGCTGACTCCTTGGCCAGTCGTGGGTGTTTTGAATAAGGGTGAGCTTGACATCGCGGCTATGGTTGGCATCGTCAGCAGTGCCCTAGCCAAGGACCCCATGAAAAAACCGGAACCTAAGCCGCTGCCCGTTGAGAAAGAGGCGGCCAGTGCGCCGCCTGCGGGTGTTGAACGGGCCGGCTCAGGCGATTCGCTCAAGCCACAACTTCTTGCCCCCAAGCCGCAAAATGATGGGAAGGTACCAGATGTATCCATCCCACCTGAGATCAAACTTGCTGTGAGATTGCCAGAGACACCCCAAACCACCGACAACAAAGGGCACAACGGCCCCAAGAGAGAATAGGGGAGATAAGCATCTCCCACGTGCTCATGAGCGGGGATGAAAGGTTCGCTAGAAGCGGTTCACCCGCGCAGCAACCAGGGCAATGATGATCAATGCCAGCGCTCCCGCCGCATCAATCCCTGTTATGGGTAACAACAACTGCCCCCTTACGCGCGGTTCGTATGCCAGCCAGACGACTGCCTTCACCACCAGTAGAGCTACAGCGGCGATCCCCGCCGTGACAAGCATATCGTCGATAATGCGGTCGCCGACCTGGCGCAGCATCCATGCCCCTTGCCAGATTGTCAGAACCCAGGCCAGCGCCCAAAAAGCCCATCGGTAAATCTGATTGCCAGAGACATCTTGGGTCCCAATTGGGCCATTGCCGTCTATAAATGCGCCCCCAATCGGCACACTGAGACCTAGGACAGCCGTGACTCCGACGATGATTCCAGCCCCGCGAAAAATCGCTGGCCAATCAAAGCGCGACCCTTCTGTCATCTTGAGACCTTTCTAAAGCCTGTCGCTTTCTAAGACATCCCACCTGTGCTCAGACTCGACCGCACCGCCTCAATGGTAAGCCCCCCCATCTCGGGCTGACGCACGTTCATCAGCATCAGGTACACATACAATTGTGTGCGATGGTATATCTCATGCTCAACCATCGCCATCAGAAAGCGCCAAGCTGCTGTTGGCGGGTTGTTGTCGGGACGCCGGCTCTTTTGTTGAAGAATGGAATTGGGAAGAGGGCGAAGGAGGTCAAGAGCCAACTCGGTCTTTTCATGGAAATATCTCAGCGCCTCCGGCCAGGTCGATTCAGTTGCGTCGAAGTCATCCACCACCCAGAGGTCCTTCGCAACAGCCGTCGCATACATCAAATGGCCGGCGGCGATCCGGCGCACGATCTCAATAGGGGATGGTTCACCTGGCCAGGGTCGCCATCCCGCTTTAGACTCAGGAACCGCATCCACAACCCATTGGGTGCGGCGGCGCTGCCCATGAAAGTACTTGATGAACTCCTCTAGATCGGTGATCATGCCCGTTCCCCGTTTGGTCGTGTTGCCTTTACTCCGCCATTCTACGGCATGTGCGGATTCTCTGCTGGTCAGAACGCTTCACGGATGCCGGAGCTTGATCCCTCGTTGCTCAAGAAAGCCGTTCTCAGCATACCATTGGTAAGTGTCTCGTACACTCTGGTTGAAAGGCCGCACCGAAAGTCCTAGCTCGCTGACCGCCCTGCTGTTATCGTAGTATAAATATCTGCCTCCCATCAGCAACGCTTCGCGGTTGATTGGCAGTCGGAAGCCCATCCTGGTGGACAATCTCACCGCTTCCGCTAAGACGGGAAGAAACCAGGTCGGAATATCTAGCAGAGGGAGGCGTGTGCCCAGCTCTTGTCGGATGACCTCCAGCGTTTCGCGGTGTGTCATGTTGTGGCCTGCCAGGAGATAACGCCTGCCAGGGCGCCCCTTCAAGGCAGCTGCGATGTGCCCTTCTGCACAGTCCCGCACATCGATGTAGTTCAAACCGCCCTTGGGAATCGCCGGGATGCCCTTAAGCGCCTGGATGATCAGCTCGCCAGAGATGAACTTGAGGTCGCGCGGCCCCATTACGGCTGCTGGAAGCACGCTCACAGCATCAAGACCCTGCTCTACATACTCACGCATAATGCCTTCGGCAAGGTGTTTGCTGTGCCCATAAGGAAATTCTTCGGCCTGGAGGTTGAATTCGTCTTCTTCATCCATCAATGGCTTACCAGGGCGAGGAATACCTAAGGCTGCTGAGGAACTCGTGAATACAACACGCCTGACCTGGGCCTCCTTAGCTGCCCGGAAGACATTGCGTGCCCCTTCGACATTGGCTTGATAGAGAGCCTCAACGGAGGCGTGGCGGTGATCAGAAATTGCCGCCACATGGAACACCCAATCCACACCCTCCATCGCTCTAGGCAGGGAATCGTAGTCAAGGATATCCCCTGTCACCGGCGTCAGCTTCAAACCTGCGACGGCTTTATCGGGTGATGTGCTACGCCGGAGGCCAAGGACCTCGATCCCATGCGCATTGAGTGCTGCTACGAGCGACGAGCCTAAAAAGCCAGTACTGCCAGTGACCAGTGCACGTGTCATACTTCCATTATCCCACAACTACTCATGGGCGAAACGGGTGAATTGTTAGGTTCTGGCGATAGGGTTTCAATAAAATAACCGGAGCAGCACAGCGATGAAGCTCGGAAGCAGCGGTCGGGCCTGTCGAACCCCGCTTATGGGCATACACTGTACACTGGATAACCCATCCCGGCTTTCCGCTGAAGTCACAAGGGTTTCGGACATTCGGACTTACTGCCCTTTGCTCAATTCGTGTCATCGGCTTACGCAGATCAGTATAGTGGCTTCACATCAGTTTGCATATACGCCTAAACTCTGCAAGTCTTACCCCACCCTTTTCACTCCTTCGTAATAGTTCCTACATGCGCTGAGGCCGGCGTAAGTCCACTCACCCAGGTCGTGGGTGCTTATCCTCTTATCCTTTCGGCCTGACCTCCCACACTGCCATTTTCGCCGATCTGGTAGAGTTCCTGTCTTTCACGATGTTTACGGGTTATCACCCCCGGGGTACAAAAGTCGTTTGGTCATTATGCTCATTTGTGCTAAGATGAAGCTGTGCACTGCGCACGATGGTTGCATAGTGCGACCTTGTCGGTTGCCCACTTGGGTTTGGGGTTAGACTGGGAACAAGACTATGTCAAGCCGCAGAGAAAACCGGGATCGCCGTCGCTTTCCAGATGGAAGTGCAGATGACGATTACTACGACGAGGATGAGTTCGAGGAGGAAGAGCCACGGGGAGGTGCTCGCTCGCGCCCGCCGTTTGGCAGTCGCCGCAGCGATGACTTCGAGGAGGATGTTCCCCCGTCGCGTGGCGGTCTTGCAGGCGGCCCCGGCTCTGGGCGAGGTGCGCCGCCTGTTGGACGTCGGGCTGGTGGGCCAGCCGAACCAGAACCCGAAGAAGAAGGTGGCGGCTTGCTGGGCGGCATCCGCTCCCGGTTGCCAGGAATTGGAGGAGGCCGCGACCGACAACCTGAGTCCGGGCGGGGTGGCTCGGCTGGGCGCGGGGCGCCACCCGCGGGCCGGCGTGCAGGCGGAGGGCCAGAGCCAGAACCCGACGAAGGGGGTGGGGGGCTGTTCGGAGGCATCCGCTCGCGGCTTCCGGGTATTGGCAGCCGTGACCGCGACGAGGAACCCAAGCTGGGGCGACCTGGCCAGCGTGAGGGGGCGCCAGCAACGCGCGGCGCTCCCCCTGTAGGGCGGCGGGCGGGCACATCCCCCGATTCTGAAGAAGAGGAGGGTGGTGGGTTGCTCGGTGGCCTCCGCTCCCGGCTCCCGTTTGGCGGAGGGCGTGACGAACCGGAACGCTCGGCTCGTCCTGGCTCCCCCGCAGGTGGGCGCCCCGGGACGCCTGGAGGAACTCGCCCAGGTGGCCCATCGCTTGGCTCGCCGTCGCCCCCAGCCGGCGGGAGGCCGGGATCACCCCCCGGTGGGGCCTCCCCAGGCTCTCGACCTGGCAGTGGCCTGCCTGGTACGCCGGGTGGTGCTCGTCCTGGTGGAGGGTTGCCTGGCGGTCGACTCGGAACCCCTGGCAGCAGGCCCGATGAAGAAGATGAAGATTTCGATGAAGCGCCGCGCGCCGCTGGGCTTCCTGGGGCACGCCCAGGCGGTGGTTTGCCTGGAGCACGCCCAGGCGGTGGAGGATTGCCCGGTGCGCCTGCAGGCGCTCGCCCTGGTGCGCCAGGAGCCCGACCCGGTGGTCTGCCGGGTGCTCGCCCTGGTGCGCCAGTTCGCGGCGAGGAGGAAGAGGAAGAGGACTTCGGCACTCCTGCGCGGCCAGGAGGCACGTTGCCCGGCTCGCGCCCCGCTGGCACGCTGCCCGGCGGACGCCCCGGAACCCCCCCCTCTCCAGGTAGTGGACTGCCTGGGGCACGGCCCGGTGGCGGACTGCCCGGCGCTCCCGGGGGGGCACGCCCTGGCGCTAGGCCAACGGGTTCGCCAGGACGACCGGGTGGGGTCTCGCCAGCATCGCCCGCCCGTCCTGGTAGCGTGCCCAGCGGTTTGCCAGCCCGACCTGCTGGTGGAGCGACGCCACCCCGTACAGGGACATCCCCACCTCCATCTCCATCAGGGCCGCGAACCGGGACCGCTCCAACAGTAGGGGGGCCTGGCTCACCAGGACGCCCTGGCAGTGCTCCGGCTGCACGGGCAGGTTCGCCTGCGGCCCTGCCCGGCGGGATCGGCAGGCCATCGGATCGTCCGTTGGCTGCACCGGCTGCACCTTCTGCCAAACCGCAGCGAGGGCGCAAGACGACCACTGCTGCGGCTCCGGCCAGGAAGGCTGCTGCGGCTGAAGAGCCGCTGCTCTCTCTGGATACCAAGCTCGACATCCTGGGCGGTGCATTGATCGTGGTTGCACTGGTCACACTGCTGAGCTTTCTCTCCAATGAGCAGGGGGAGCTGATCTACTTCTGGCTGAACTTCATCCAGCACCTGTTCGGCTGGCTTGGTTACATTGTCCCATTCCCCATCGCTGCAGTTGGCATCTGGCTGCTGTGGCGTCACTTCGGTGACCAGTTGCCACCCGTCGACCCGGTCCGGATCGCTGGAGCGGCGGTTTTGTTCCTTGGGGCATTAACGCTGATCCATGCGATTCTGGTCGGCTTCCAGCCTATTGGAGCCGTTTGGATTAACCCTGCACTGGCTGATCCTGCCACGCCGGGTTTCACCCCGACGCTGATTTGGGAACAAGCAATTCCGGTGTGTGATGGACGCCTGCCACCTGCAGAGGGCTGGATCGCTACGAATGTGAGGTTGAGCAGTTTCAACCTTGCAGACTGTGGTTGGGGAGGCGGCTATATTGGTGCCTTTGTCCAGCAGACACTAGCGGGCTGGATCGGTAAACTGCCGGTTTACTTCATTGCCGTTCTGGCGATCGTTGCCGGTGGCATGATGGCAGCCCGTCTGACGCTCAAGGAGGCCCTGCTTCGAACACGCACAGGGGTTAAATCGGTCGCTAGCCGCCGCGTGGCAGCGGCTCAACCAGGCGCATCGCCAGCCGTGAGGCCCGCGCGGGGGGGTGCTGCAACAACCCCTGCGCCTGTGCCCGCTGGGCCATCTGGAGGAAGCCAACCACTGCCATCGGCGACCTCATCCGCCACCCCGGGCCGCCCCGTCACGGCGGATGGCTCAGTTACCCCGGGGGCAACAACAGGCGCACCTGCGCGGGCTGCAGCTTCTTCAGCCGCCGGGCCGGATACACTTACCGTTCCACCCAGGCCGGGGACTGGGCCACGCCCTGAACCTGGGGAAACCGCCAAGCTCGCACCAGCGGGCCAGGCGGTTGACTCGGCTGGCCCCGTCACAGGTGCACCTGCCGGTCCTTCAGCTCCCCCAGAGCCGCCTGTCGCAACTCCAGACACCCAGAGGGTCGGAGCTTCACCCACTCCATCCCCAGAACCTGGCCCTGGCCCTCGCCCTGGGCCAACGCCGGGGGCGTTGCCGGGGATGCGCCCCGGTGGTGGTTTACCCGGCCAGCGTCCTGCCACTCCCCCCCTCGCCGATCTGGATAAAGAGGATGAAGAACCTGACACACCTTCCAGACCAGAACCGGCTTCGGGAGCGGCACGGCCCTCACCGGGCGGAGTGCCTCGGCCATTGGGCACGCCAACTGGGGTCGGGCCTGGGCGTCCCGCCGGGCCACCTTCGCCCGGCGCACCGCCTGGCCCTCCCCC
>DAOTYF010000010.1:0-5844 GCA_034434995.1 Anaerolineae bacterium | reverse complement strand
TCAGCAGCGCATCCACACCCTGCTCGATCAGGTCTTCGATGTTGGTGGCTTCGCGGGCCGGGTCGTCCTGCGCATCCACCACGATCAACGTCACCCCTGCCTCATCCGCCGCCGCTTGCGCGCCGTCCCGCAACGTCACGAAGAACGGGTTGTTCAGGGTTGACAGCGACAGGCCCAACACGTATCCCTCAGCAGGCGCGGCTTCGGTGGCCTCTTCCGTCGCTACTGGCTGCGGGCGGCAGCCTACCAGGGCCACCACAGCGACAACGACTAGGGCAATCAGTAAGCGTTTCATGGCTAGTTTCTCCTCCGTAAGTTAGTCCTGCAGAGACAGGCGGCTTCAAGTGTGCCTGTTTCAGCGAACGCTCGTCTGCGACAGTTAGGGTTTGCCTGTTGGCGCTTTTTGTGTATGCTTTGCCCCTGGTGGTCTCTGTGTTTGGGCCTTGACGCCACTTGCCTGATTCTGCCGTCGATAGCTCAACAGGAGACCACCCTCATCACCCCCTTTCAAGCCGCTTCCACTGGCGCTTCTCAGGCTACCGGACAGCCCGGTAGAGCAGCAGCGCCAACGCGATCACGATGCCGGTTGCCACCGGCTGGTAGAATGACGACACATTGAGCAAGTTCAGGCCGTTGTTGAGCACGGCGATGAACAACACCCCCAGCAGAGTGCCTCCCAGCCCGCCCTCGCCGCCGGAGAAGCTGGTGCCGCCGACTACCACGGCAGCAATGGCGTCGAACTCATAGCCGAGGCCGGCAGTCGGCTGCGCTGAATCCAGCCGCGCGACAAGCAGCATCCCGGCCAGAGCAGCCAGCAGACCCGATAGGGCATAGACGAAGACGATGTAGACGTGGGTGCGAATCCCGGCGTAGCGGGCGGCGACCGGGTTATTGCCCAGCGCCAGGATATATTCGCCGACCTGGCTGCGGGTCAGCAGGATGTAGCCAAGCAAAAATGCGAGTCCCGCGACGACGATGGGCATCGGCACGGGTCCCAGCGAGCCAGTTCCAATAAAACGGAAGCTGTCCGGCAGGCCGGTAATAGGTCGTCCCTGGGTGTAGGTGAGAGCCAGCCCTCGGCCCACCGTCATCATGCCCAGGGTGGCAACGAAGGGTGGCACGCGGCCCTTGGTGATGATGACCCCGCTTATCAATCCCAACGCAGCCCCCAGGGCCAACCCGGCCCCTACTGCGAGAGGGACCTGCACCCCCTTCTTGAGCAGGTCGGCAGTGATGACGGTGCAGATCGCCAGCACCGATCCCACAGAGAGGTCAATGCCAGAAGTCAGGATGACATACGTCATCCCGACTGCAATAACGCCATTGATGCTTGCTTGGCGCAACACGTTAATAATGTTGCTGGGCGTCAGGAAGCGGTCGGATAGCGCCGTCAGCACGGCGCACAGCAGAGCGAATGAGATGGCCAGCCCAAAGCGTTGCGATAACTCACGGAGAGTGATAGTACGGTCCCTAACTGTAGTCGTCTGCATGATGTGCTCACCCTCAGAACACAACGCCTGCTACCAGGATGATGTTGGCGTACGGCGTAAACTCGCCTGTGCGGATCACCGCACGCGCTGACGCAGTCAGCTCTTTGAAGGTCACATGCGGCACGGTTTCAATGGGCACATCGCCAAGCTGCTGTCTGACAGCTTCGTACACCTGTGGGCTGATCTCCCGCATCTCGCTGGCAACGATGGCTCGCTCGACCATCATTTCGGTCAGAACAACCCTCAGGGTATCCACAAAAGATGGAATACCGCCGGTGAGTGCTAGGTCAATGCGTTCAGCCTGGGGTGGAATAGGCAGCCCTGCATCTGCGATTACCACCCTATCCATATGGCCCAGCCCGGCGATCACCGACGCGATAGGCTGGTTGATGATGCCCACCTTTTTCACGGTTCATCTCCTGATGCGGATTTCAGTAGTCCCCTGAGCAAGGAGCGCCTCCACCGACGCGCGGTCGGGCAGAGAGGGTTGAGCACCAAGCCGGGTGGTCGCCAGGGCGCCGGCAGCGTTCCCCCACCTGACGGCTTCCAGCAGGTCTCTACCTTCAGCCAGCGCCACCGCAAAGCCGCCGACGAAGGCGTCGCCGGCAGCCGTTGTATCCACTGGCGTCACGTCGAACGCAGGGACGAGTTGCAGGCCGGTCGCGGAATCCAGCAGCGCGCCGCGCTCGCCTAGGGTCAGGATCACTGTGTCCACCCCTGACTTCCGCAGCGCCGCCGAAGCAGCCTCAGCTTCGGCCTGCGTGCTGGTCGGCATCCCGGTCAGCAGGGTCGTCTCGCTCTCGTTGGGAATGAGCACGTCTACCAGGGTCAACAGGTCGGCGGGAAGGGGATGGGCAGGGGCAGGATTAAGGACCACCCTGACGCCGTGGGCATGCGCGATCGCGGCGGCGCGGGAAACGGTAACCAGTGGCGATTCGAGCTGCAACAGCAGGACATCCGCCTCGGCAATGGCAGATTCAGCGGCCTCGATGTCCATAGACGTCAGGCGCATGTTCGCTCCAGAGGCCACGACAATGCTGTTCTGCCCGGAGTCGTCCACGACAATCAGCGCGACCCCGGTGGGCGCCTCCCTGTCCTGAATGATGAACCGGCCATCGACGCCCGCGGCGTCTAGGTTGCCAAGCAGCGCCGCCGCAAAAGCGTCCTGCCCAACTCGCCCGACCATCTGCACGGATGCCCCCAGGCGCGCAGCCGCTACGGCCTGGTTGGCCCCTTTTCCTCCTGGGAGGGTCTGGAAATCCGCGCCGATAATCGTCTCGCCCGGCTGTGGGATGTGGGGCGAACGGATGACCAGATCCATGTTCAGGCTACCGACAACCACCACCCGGGCCATCATGCATCTGCTCCTCGGCGGAACGAGCCGCGCGCCTTCGGCGCCGCCGTCGATCGTCGAATGACAAGGGCGGTTTCAAGCAACTGCCTGCGCGGGGGGAGATCGCGTTTGTCCATGCGCTCAAACAGCAGGCGGGTTGCCAGTACGCCCATCTCATACTTCGGCTGGACAACGGTTGTTAGGGGAGGATTGGTAAAAGACGCCAGGCGGATGTCGTCGAAGCCGATAACGGACAGATCCCGCGGAACTTGCAGCCCCAGCTCAATCGCTGCGCTGATCGCGCCGATGGCCATCAGATCGTTGCAGGCAAAGATCGCCGTCGGCGGGTTGGTCAGGGCAAGCAGCTTCTGGGCCGCCTGATAGCCGCCTTCGTATTGAAAATCTCCCTGGATAACCAGAGTCTCATCGAGTGCTATGTTGCTCTCTCTCAAAGCTCCTTGATACCCGGCGAAACGGTCGGCACTGGGTGTCAGATTGGAGGGGCCGGTGATGCAGCCGATGCGCTGGTGGCCCAGATAGACGAGGTGGTGAGTGGCCTGCCATCCACCCTGAGCGTTGTCAGTCAGAACCGTGTCAACGGCAGCACCGGAGATGTCGCGGTCCATAACCACCAGTGGAATCCGCCGCGCCTGCAGGCCCAGGACGTGCTCTATGCTTGCATCCCCCGCCGCCAAGAATAGGATGCCATCGGCCTGTCTCTCGACCAACACGTTTGTGTACAGCAGTTCTTTTGACAGATCGCCATCGGAGTTACACAGGATCACACTGTATCCATGCTCAAAGCTGGTATCTTCGATCCCGCGCGCGACCTCGGCAAAGAACGGGTTGGTACTATCGGGGACGATCATGCCAATGGTGTGAGTCTTCTTCCGGCGCAGGCTCCGTGCCACTGCGTTCGGCTGGTAGCCCAGCTCCTCCATCGCCATAACAACCTGGCTGCGCAGCGCGTCGCTGACTGGCCTGGTGCCGTTGATGACATGGGAGACGGTGGTGACTGAAACCCCGGCTCGCTCAGCAACATCCCGTATGGTGGCGATAGCCCACCTCCCGCAAACGTTTGCGCAAACGTTTGCTATCAGTATAGGACAGCAATCAATTGCTTGTCAAGAGTGGAGGCGGTGAGACTCGATTGCGTTAGGTGTGGCTTGAAAAAAGGACAGCCGATGAGTACAGAGTGGGGGGTGACATCTGCCACGACTGCTCAGGGCTGTCCGATGAACATGGTGGAACGAGCGCGGCGATTTGTCGAATCGCTGCTGGAACCGCGAGAGGGGGGTGCCCGTACTGCAGGAAGCGGTACACCAAGCGTCACGGGAGCTACGAACGCACGCTGCGCGACCTGGGGGGAGCGCAGCAGCTACAGTGAGGCGGATCGGCGCTGGGGGCGCTATCAGCGGTATGCGTGGCGGGTGCAGCGCAAGGCGCTGGACGTGTACTTCGTGGTCGGAGGGTCGCTGCGGACGGTCTGCGAGGTGCTGCATGGGGAGGTAGCGCCAGGAGCAGGCCTAGCCGGGTGTGGTTGGACGAAGTCGCACCGGGCACGGCGGGAGCATCGGCCAACTGCCGCGTCCAGGCCGTGCCCTTTTTGTGTATGCGCCCGACGCAGGCAATCTACGATTGCTTGTGCGTGCGGGCCAGGCCAGCCTGCGCTGTTCTTCTGTTCGCCTCGGTGAGATGACGAGAGTCGCGCTTTACTCTCATCTCACATTGCCGGAAGGATGCGTGTATGGTGGCACGCACCCCCGCGCCCGGCGCTGAGTCCGGGCGCCCACAGGGACAATACCCTGCGCGAAGAACGTGGACGACGCCCCCCACCCGAAAACCGTTGTTGTTCCAGTTGTTCGGGTTGTTCCTGTTGCGGTACGAGCAGCGCGCCCTGTTATCGTTGTTGTTCCACGACCCGCCGCGCACCAGCCGGGGGCATCTGCCAGGCGGCCTGACCGGCCAGCCGCGTGACACACGACTGACTGACCCGACCAACCCACTATACTCGCTTTTTAAATTTTAGCGATTCGCGCTCGCGGCGCTGCGCGCACGCTCGCGCCAGATCCAGAGAGTCAGAGTGCAGAGATCAGAGCAACGGAGTACAGAGCTATTCAGGAAGAACAGGGACGACGCCCCCCACCCGAAAACCGGTGTAGAGCCAGATGCTCGGGTCGGGCCAGGCGCGGAACGAGCAGCGCGCCCAGAAAGCGCCGTTGACCCACGACCCGCCGCGCACCAGCCGGGGTCTGTCGCCTTCCGGGTCGTTGTCTTCCGGGTGGACAAATGGATCGGCCCACTTCGACAGGCACCACTCCCACACGTTCCCCGCCATGTGATACAGGCCGTAGGGCTGGGCTTTCGCCTGCGCTGCGTGGCTCGTCACGGGGCTGGTGCGCCCGCCCTGGTAATTGTTGTGGAAGTTGCACAGGTCTGCGGTCGGTTGCTCATCTCCCCACGGCCAGATGCGGGCCGGGTTGGGGTTCTTCTTCATGCCGCCTTTCCCGTCCGGTATCATCAGCCCGCCCCGCGCCGCTTTCTCCCACTCGGCTTCGCTCAGCAGGCGGTAGTCGCGCCCGGTCGCCTCGGCCAGCCAGCGCGTGTAGGCGTACGCTTCGTACCACGAGACGCCAATAACCGGCAGGTTGCCATCCCCCGTCCATTTCTTGTCTGTCCAGTCATCCGGTTGTGTGCGCCCTACGCTGCCGCGCCACTGCCAGCCCGCCTGTGTCCAGTACCGCTGCTCCCGGTAGCCGCCTGCATCGATAAAGACGCGGTACTGCCCCACCGTCACCGGGTATCTGCCGATGGCGTAGTCATAGTCGAGGTTCAGCTCGAACTGCTCCGGCTCGTCGCCATAGCGCAGCGTATCGCTTCTCGGGCTGCCCATCAGGAACGGCCCGGCGGGGATGAGCACCATTTCGGGCTCGAAGGGGTGGCGCCGTTCAACCGGGCGTGGCACAGGTGGCGCGGGGGCAGGCTCCGGTTCATGCACCTCAATGCGTCGGGCGGGTGGCG
>DAOTYF010000009.1:0-19696 GCA_034434995.1 Anaerolineae bacterium | reverse complement strand
CCCCCATCGCCAGCGCGACCCAGTGAACTCTGCTCATGCCGCCACGACTCTGTTCAAGCGCATCAGCAGATAGATCACAGGCTCATTCCCCTCTCCCAGGTCGAGCAACACGCGGCGCTCATCTTCAAAGCCCAATCGTCGATAAAGGGCCAGCGCGCGTGGGTTTGCCTCTGCTCCGCCGATCTCGACTTCACGCAGACCCAATTGACGAGCGATCTCGATGAGCTGCCTAATCAACGCCGTACCGATCCCCTTCCCGCGCCAGTTCTCGCGGACGATCAAGTTGCAGATTTCGCCGCGCCATCCCCAGCGCGTCAATTGCCCAAACCCGACAATCTCCCCGTTGGCTTCTGCCACCAATCCCCAGAGCCGTGCCCGCCCCTCTGCCATGACAATTGTCTCGACACGGCCTTTGGATTCAGCCAGTGGCCGGTCGGGCCACAAAGCCTGGTGGAGTGCGGAGGCATCAGCGAGAGTGGGGGGGCGGAGTATAAGACCCTCAGGCATGGTCAATCAGAGCAGCAGCATGGCATCGCCGAACGAATAGAAACGATAACCCTCGGCGATGGCAACGGCATAGGCGTGCAGGATCGCTTCACGGCTAGCAAACGCACTCACCAGCATTAGGAGTGTGGACCGCGGTAGATGGAAATTGGTAATCATGGCGTCAACAGCACGGAAGCGGTAGCCAGGTCGGATGAACAGGGAGGTCGGCCCATCCCATGCCGCCACAGGACGCCAAGGGCACAGAGGTTCGTCCGCGTATGGGTCAACAATGCCTGCACTAAACAGGGCGGCTGTTTCCAGCGTTCGCACGCTGGTGGTGCCAACAGCTACAACCCGCCCCCCTGCTAGCTTAGCCTCGTTGATAATCCGCGCGTTATCAGCGGTCAGTGTAGCCCGCTCGGTGTGCATGGGATGATCTTCGACTCGTGCAGTCCGCACCGGCTGGAATGTATCCAGGCCGATGTGGAGGGTGCAATAGGCTATTTGGACGCCCATTTCGCGGAGCGAGATCAGCAGATCGGGGGTGAAGTGCAGGCCCGCCGTTGGTGCGGCTGCCGATCCTGGCTCGCAAGCATAGATGGTCTGGTAGCGTTCGGGGTCAACTAAGGGCACATGGATGTACGGCGGCAACGGCATTTCTCCCACCGCCCCCAACAGGGGTAGGAGGGGTGCATCGAAGCGGACGACACGCTCTGGGCCATCGCTGGAGTCAATGACTGTACCCAGGATGCTCATCCCGTCCGTGCCCTGAAAGGCCAGCCGTGTCCCTTTGCGAACGCCTCTGCCACCTATTAGTCCTCGCCAAGTTCGATTGGATTCCCGGTGTAAGAGAAGGAATTCCACCTTACCGCCCGTTGGAATTTTCTGCCCGCGCAGTCGAGCTGGGATGACGCGCGTCTGGTTGAGCACCAGCACGTCACCAGGCCGCAGATATTCGCCTATATCGCGGAAGCTCCGATGCTCGATACGTCCAGAGGAGCGGTGCAGTACCAGTAGCCGGGATGCGTCGCGCGGTTCGATAGGCATCTGTGCGATGCGCTCCGGTGGCAGGTCATAGTCGAAATCACTGGTCTGCATGAGCCTGCTGCTACCGGTTGATCAGGCGGATGACGATGTTGAGGAGAATAGTCAGGATGAGACTGACCAGAATCATGCTGGCCAATGGCACAAAGCACGAAAGATTGCCACCAGGGCTGGTATAACGAATGTCACCTGGCAGGCTACCCAGGCGGTTCATGCCCGGAATACGCGCCGCGAGGAACAGCAGCAATCCTAACCCGGTGATGCCTAATCCCAGGAAGATGAGCCATTTAGCGACGGAGTCGATCGGGAGCATGGGTTATAATCCCCTCCTCCAATCTCCAGCGTCTCTCAACGTTCACGGAACGCTCTCTACCGACGACAGAGCGGTGTCAATCTGCGCCAGCACATCGGGTGTCAAAGTAACCTCTGCTGCACCCAGATTCTCGACCAGCTGCTCCACACACGTCGCGCCAGTGATGACGCTGCTGATAGCAGGCTGGCGCAGCGTCCAGGCGATGGCGAGCTGGGCGCGGGTGATGCCGAGATCGCTGGCAACCTGTTTTAGCCTACGTACTTTCTCCAGCCGCTCTTCGCTCAGCACGCTCTCGCGCAGCCACTCGATCTCAGTCAGACGCGCACCGGGCAGCAGCCCATCGTCGTACTTGCCCGTCAGCAAACCACTAGCGAGCGGACTCCAAATGACCAATCCCATACCGTTCCGCTGCGCCACTGGCATGATCTCATCTTCAAAGCGCCGCCGCATCAACAGGTTGTACTGGGGTTGCTCAACCTGCGGTGGGTAGAGTCCATACCTATCTGCGAGTTCGCACGCCTGATGAATCTGCGCCCCTGTCCACTCACTGGTTCCCCAATAGAGGATCTTGCCTCGATGGATCAGATCATCCATCGCCCGCATGGTTTCCAACAACGGCGTTTCATCATCCCAGCGATGGCAGAAGTACAGGTCAAGGTAGTCCGTGCCGATCCGCCGCAGCGACCGGTCAATCGACTCCATGATATGCTTGCGCGAGAGGCCACGGTCGTTTGGGTCGTCGCTCATCGGCCAGAAGAGCTTCGAGGAGATCACCAGTGTGTGCCGGGGAAACTCCTTCAGAACCTCGCCCATCATCTTTTCCGCCTCTCCCCTGGCGTATATATCGGCGATATCATAGAAGTTAATCCCGGCTTCGTACGCCTTGACGATGACATCGCGGACTACCTTCTGATCCTTGATGCTGCCGCCGAAGGTGGTCCAGCCCCCTAAGCTTAGCTCGCTCACTTTCAGCCCAGATTGGCCTAGGCTGCGGTATCTCATTACACTCTCCTTACCAGATTTAGTAGAGGGTAGGCACTCTGCGGGGTAATTATAGCACGTACAGATGCGACCTCGTGCTCCCTTAGGACTTTGCAGCGCTCAATGCTATAATGCCACCGTCGCCCAACGCCAGGCAAGGAGTTACCCATGGCTATCCAAGATGTCGTCACACAAGGGCTAAGCCTCACCCTGACCCCGGAGCACGAGATGGTCCAGCAGATGGCCCGCAAGTTCGCACAGAACCGGATTGCCCCCATTGCCGCCGAGTTCGACGAAAGCGGAGAATTTCCGATGGAGACGATCCGAGAGATGGGCAAGCTGGGCCTGATGGGCCTTGAAGTGCCAGAGGAATACGGTGGTGCAGGGTTGGACACCATTGCCTACGTGCTGGCAATGGAGGAAATCTCCAAGGCAGATGCTTCGCATGGGACCATCATGTCGGTCAACAATTCGCTCTTTTGCCACGGCTTGCTTAAATTTGGTACCGAGGAGCAGAAGCGCAAGTACCTTGTCCCCGTGGCCTCTGGTGAGAAGATCGGCGCTTATTCTTTAACCGAGCCGATGTCCGGCTCCGATGCCGGGACGATGAAGTCCCGCGCGGTGCTGAATGCAGCAGGCACCCACTACATTATCAATGGACGCAAAAGTTGGGTAACCAGTGGGCCGGTAGCAGACTTCATCGTGGTATTTACCATGACCGATCCTGACAGGGGCCACAAAGGAATCACGGCCTTCATTGTCGAAGCGGGGCAGCCCGGCTTCGAGCGCGGCAAGAAAGAACCAAAACTGGGCATCCGTGCCTCAGCCACCAGCGAGCTACTCTTCGACGGCTACGAATGCCCGGTTGCGAATGTTCTCGGCCAGCCCGGTGAGGGCTTCAAGATCGCGATGGCAGTGCTGGATGCGGGGCGGATCGGGATCGCTGCGCAGGCACTTGGCATTGCAGAGGCAGCCTACGAAGCATCAGTCCAATACGCCCGTGAGCGTGAGGCGTTCGGTGCGCCAATTGGCTCCTTCCAGATGATCCAGCAGAAGATCGCCGACATGAAGACCCGCATCGAGGCCGCACGGTTACTGATCTACAACGCCGCGCTCGCCAAGCAGCGCAGCAAGACTACTGGGGAACGATATACCCTGGAGGCGTCCATGGCGAAGCTATTTGCCTCCGAGACAGCCATGTGGGTGACTCACCAGGCGGTCCAGATTCACGCTGGGATGGGTTACAGCAAGGAGTTGCCCATCGAGCGGTACTTCCGCGATGCCAAGATCACGGAGATTTACGAGGGCACCAGCGAGATACAGCGCATGGTGATCGCGCGACACGAATTGGGGTTGAGATAGGGCGTGTGTGTGCGATCATTGGCAAAAGGATCGGACCCGTTTCAGATGCCAGGCGAGCAATCTCCCATTCCAGATGTGCCAACTGTATGTGGCCCTGTACATTGATCCTCCATCCAGTCAGGCGAATGTTGAATGAAAGCCATCCTCCTCCAAGAACACGGCGGGCCAGAGAAACTCATCTTCAGTGAGTTTGAAACCCCCCACCCTGGCCCTGGCGAGGTCCAAGTGAACCTCAAGGCGGCAGCACTCAACCGTCTCGACCTGTGGACACGCAACGGTTACCCCGGCCTGAAGATCGTATATCCTTACATCCTCGGTGGCGACGGTGCAGGGGTTGTGACCGCTATTGGTGAGGGGGTGACCCGCTTCGCTATAGGTGACCGGGTAGTAATAAACGGTACGCTAAGCTGCGGCATGTGCGATGCCTGCCTCGCCGGGGAGGACAATCTATGCCGAGTAGGTGGCGTGCTGGGCGAGACGGCAGTGCGTGGAACCTACGCCGAGTACATTGTTCTGCCGGAGCGCCAGCTTCTCAAAATCCCGGATCATCTGTCGTTCGAGGACGCAGCGGCAGCCTCCCTGGTCTTCATGACCGCCTACCACTCGCTGATCACAAAGGGCAGGTTGAAGCCGGGTGAGACCGTGCTTGTTCTTGGCGCAGGCGGCGGCGCAAACACCGCTTACATTCAGCTTGCCAAGCTCATCGGGGCGACGGTATATGTTGTTGGCTCATCGGATGAAAAGCTAGCCAAGGCGGAAGAATTAGGTGCCGACTTCACCATTAATCGCCACGCTGAGGATTGGGGTAAGGCCGTCTTCCAGATGACCGAGAAGCGTGGGGTGGATGTGGTGGTGGACAATGTTGGGCAGGCAACCTGGGCAAGCAGCCTGCGCGCGCTGGCGCGTGGGGGCCGGATGCTGGTGGTAGGCAACACCAGCGGCTACGAGATTCGGATCGACTCGCGCTACATTTTTGGTAAGCACGTAAGTATCATCGGCTCGTCGATGGCTCCTCAGGCTGACTTCCGCCGCGTTATGGGCCTGCTCTTTGACCGCAAGGTTAGACCTGTGGTAGGCGCTGTCTTACCACTCGAAGAGGCCAGCAAGGCCCACGAGATATTGGAGCAGGGAGAGGTTTTCGGGAAAATTGTCCTCACCTGCTGACGCGCCAGCGTACGCCCCTCGATCCGCCCGCAAGCGTCCTGCCGCCGTAACCTGGCTGGCTGCAGGGGCATTCTCGCTGGCGGCGGCCAATCTCAGCACAGTGGTTGTCAGCCTCGCACGCTGGCCCATCATTGCATCCCTGGAAGGTTCACGGCCTGCGTGGGTTCCAGTGATGTTCGGCGGAGGATGGGGCCTCGCCTGGTTGGCTGTAGGCTGGGGATTGTGGCGGCTCAAGCCCTGGGCGCGACCGGGGGCCCTGATCCTGTTCCTGGCATATGAGTTGGCTGCGATTGGGCAGCAGTTTTTCTTATCTCTGGAAGCGCACACCCGCGCGCGGCTTCCCTTTGCCAGTGGGGTGGCTATTCTGCTTTCCGGGCTGGTGGCCTTCAGTCTGGCCAGGCCGCGCGTCAGGGAGGCCTTCTTGCGTGAGCCGCTCTACGATCCTCAAGCGGATTAGCATTGAGGCTGAAGTTTCCCGAGTCATCCATCTCTCAAGGGGACTGGTATCCAAATGACGACTGACCCGAAGATCGAACGACTACGAGCCATGAGGGAGCAGTCGCGGCAGGGGGGCGGAGAAGAGCGCATCGCGCGCCAACATGAACGGGGCAAGCTGACCGCCCGTGAGCGCCTTGACCTGCTGCTCGATCCAGGTAGTTTCCGCGAGCTGGATTCGTTTGTGATCCAGCGAGAGCGAAACTTTGGCATGGACGCCGAGGAGAATCAAGTTCTGGCCGATAGTGTTGTCACAGGCTGGGGTACGATTAATGGCCGGCTAGTCTATACCTTTTCGCAGGATTTCACGGTCTTCGGCGGTAGCCTCTCCGAGGTTCATGCTGAGAAGATCTGCAAGATCATGGATATGGCGATGAAGATTGGAGCGCCAGTGATCGGCCTGAACGACTCCGGCGGGGCGCGTATTCAGGAGGGGGTTGTCTCACTGGGCGGTTACGCCGATATCTTTCTCCGCAACACGCTGGCTTCCGGCGTCATCCCCCAGATATCGGCAATCATGGGGCCATGCGCGGGCGGCGCAGTATACTCTCCTGCCCTTACCGATTTCATCTTCATGGTCAAGGGCACTAGTCATATGTTTATCACCGGACCGGATGTGGTCAAGGCAGTGACCCACGAAGAGGTGACCTTCGAGGAACTAGGCGGCGCGATGACCCACAATGCCATTTCCGGGGTAGCGCATATGGCCGCCGAAAGCGAAGCGGATTGCCTAGCCCTGATCCGCGAGCTGTTGACGTATCTGCCGCAGAATAACCTCGAAGATCCACCCTTTGAGCCAACCACGGACGATACGCTCCGCATGGATGAGCGACTGAACGCGATTGTCCCGGACAGCCCTAACAAGCCGTATGACATCAAAGAAGTGATCCGGATGATTGTGGATCACGGTCACTTCTATGAGATCCAGGAGCACTTCGCGCAGAACATCGTTATTGGCTTTGCGCGGCTGGGCGGTTACAGCGTGGGTATTGTGGCTAACCAACCGCAGGTGCTGGCAGGGGTTCTAGACATTGCGGCTTCCGAAAAGGCGGCGCGCTTCGTGCGCTTCTGCGATTGCTTCAATATCCCGCTGATCACTTTTGAAGACGTGCCGGGGTTCCTGCCCGGCGTAGGCCAGGAGCATGGTGGGATCATCCGGCACGGGGCGAAACTGTTGTATGCCTTCTGCGAAGCCACCGTACCCAAGATCACGATCATCACTCGCAAGGCGTACGGCGGGGCCTACTGCGTCATGAGCAGCAAGCACATTCGTGGTGATCTGAACTTGGCCTGGCCGACTGCTGAGATCGCCGTTATGGGGCCGGATGGGGCAGTCAACATCATCTTCCGCCAGGAGTTGAGCCAGGCTGAGGATGTGGCCGCCCGCAGGGCGGAGCTGGTGGATGATTACCGGGCGCGCTTTGCCAATCCCTACGTTGCGGCCTCACGCGGTTATATTGACGACGTGATCGAACCACGCGAGACGCGCCCGCGCCTGATCAACGCGCTGGAAGTGCTGCGCAACAAGCGCGACACCAACCCGCCCAAGAAGCACGGGAATATCCCGCTTTAGCTATTAGTTCAGTAGGAGTGGAGCATGGTGGTTTCATCTACGCCGACCCTGTTCCGAAAAGTGCTCATCGCCAACCGGGGGGAGATCGCAGTACGCATCATCCGGGCCTGCCGCGAGCTTGGCCTGCACACGGTAGCAGTTTACTCTGATGTAGACCGTGACGCGATGTTCGTGCGCTATGCCACGGAGGCGTACCCAATCGGCGAGCCACCGGCACGCGAAAGTTATCTACGAATTGACAAAATCCTCGATGTCGCCAAGCGCTCTGGCGCCGATGCGATTCACCCCGGCTACGGCTTCCTGGCGGAGCGCCCCGAGTTTGCCCAGTCGTGCATAGACGAGGGGATTGCTTTCATCGGCCCACCGGCATCGGCCATCGGCGCGATGGGCGACAAAGTCGTCGCCCGGCAAACCGTTGAGAAGGCCGGGGTTCCCGTTGTGCCGGGCACCGAGCTTGACCTTCCCGACGAAGACCTGGGCCATGCAGCGGGTCTGGTGGGGTTCCCATTGCTGATTAAGGCCACCGCGGGTGGCGGCGGTAAGGGGATGCGGCGCGTGGATCGGCCTGAGGATTTCATGGATGCTCTGCACAGCGCTCGTCGCGAAGCCGAGGCTGCCTTTGGCGACGGGGCAGTTTATCTGGAGAAACTGATCGACGGGGCGCGCCACATTGAAATCCAGATTCTGGCCGACACCCACGGCAATGTGATCAGCCTGGGTGAGCGCGAATGCTCCATCCAACGCCGTCATCAAAAGTTGCTGGAGGAGGCCCCCTCCCCCTTTGTTGTGGCGGCGGAGGAGCTTCACCTACGCGAGCGTATGGGCGAGGTCGCTATCAAGGCCGCCCGGGCGGTCAACTATGTCAACGCTGGCACCATCGAATTCCTGGTCGACAAGGACGGGAATTTCTACTTTCTGGAGATGAATACGCGGCTCCAGGTTGAGCACCCGGTGACGGAGATGGTGACCGGGCTTGACCTGGTCAAAGAGCAGATCCGCATCGCGCGCGGGCGGAAGCTAAGCCGGACACAGGAGGAGATCCAGATTGTGGGACATGCGATTGAGTGCCGCATCAACGCCGAGGACCCCTACAACAACTTCCTGCCCTCGACCGGCAAGATCACAGCCGTACGCCTGCCAACCGGCCCCGGCGTGAGGGTCGACTCTGGGATCACTGCCGGTGATATGATCACGCCCTACTATGACCCGCTGATCGCCAAGCTCATCTGTTGGGGCGAGACACGCGGCGAAGCGCTGCTGCGGATGCGCCGCGCCTTGTCCGAGTACCGGATCATGGGTGTGAAGACCACGATCCCCTTCCACCAGAATCTGCTGGACAGCACGCGCTTCATCGCCGGGCAGTTTGACACCTCGTTCGCTGAAGAGCGGTTTAATCTGGGAGGCGAAGAGGATGAGGATTACCGGCCCGAGATCGCTGCCATTCTGGCGACGTTGGTGGCCCATACTGAGCAACGGAGAGCTGCCCAAGTGGTCAGGCGTGATCCGCGCGATATGAGCAACTGGAAATGGGTAGGTCGCTGGGAAAGATTGCGTCGGTTCTAATGGCAACAAAGCCGCTTGACTCGCATCATTTATGAGACGAACCACTTGGCCGGTGGTCTTTATTTGCGATCCGGCCACCTCCCTCTAATCCCAGCCATTGTGGAACTCAATAAATTGTTCAGCGGCTCCACGAATCACACACAATGCTGGCTCGCCGGGGACGGAGTCGAAGTACAGATAACCGTTACACGAGCCGCGAGCACCGTTCTGATATTGTTGCACGATTGGATACATGTCAGGATGCGGGCTGGCCGTGTTGATCGGAATATTGAACTGGCCCGGCCATTGAAGCACGCTCAGCACATCATATCCTAGGCCGCTGCCATAGATGTAGCGCGCTCGCACGGTAGAGATGACGGATAGGCAGGCATCCCTTCGAGCAGCCCCCATGCCACCGACCTCGTAGTAGCACATCCACGAGAGAGCGTTTTTCTCCTCCTCTGTCCATGCGATGGGCGTTGCCGAATCAGCCGTGACAGGTGAAGCAGAGTTGGGGGGCGACGACGCATCGGCCACCTCCGTTGGTGCGCCGCTCGTCCCTCCAGGTGGGGGTGTCCCTGCCGCAGGTGCTATCGGTTCAGGCGTGGGTGGGGCGATGATCTGACGCTCCACCCGTACCTCGCTGGAGGCAGTGCGCGTCCCATCGCGCGGCAGGCTGGCTGAGGAGGGCACAGCGGCGCTTGTCACCTCTCTTTCAGGTACAAGGTGAAGCAGGAGTAGCCCTAGAGCGGAGAGCAGAGTTAGGGCGCTTCCCACGCAGAGAAGCAGGATCGCCCACTTGGACCTAGAGGGACGGCGGATGGACGACAATCGGGCCGATTCGCTCATAAGCGACACCCTACGCGATCATACCCACCCCACTAATTAGTGGCAAGGCATCTCTCTCCCTCTCTCGCTCTTTGCGTGCCAGGTTTCGGGCTTCAGATCAAAACGCAATCTCTTCTACCTCATCAAGCTCAAAACGAAAATCAGATTCCGCGCTCGTGATCTCGACCGGTGCAGAATCCAGCAAACCAGCCTTGGCTCCCCGATCGCACAGAGAGCGATAGATGCAATACTCACAATGGGTAGTATCCCCGGTTAGGGGCCAAATTTCTTCCTCTTGGCCCATGATCTCGTTTATCAATTGCGCTAAGTAATCCCGATTCTCCTTGTGAAGGGAGGCATCGTACTCGAAAATCTCCGGTCGTGTTGGATCGGAGGCAAACCAGTAGACGAGACGGATTTGCTCAGGTGAGATTGGGCATCCAAACAGATAGGTGCCTGCCTCAGCCAATACGAAAGGATAAACCCGCGTCTGAAGCCGGGAGGCCAATGTGCGGCGGTCGGGACGATAGCGAGAGGTTTTCCAATCTACAATGACGGCGCGCTGACCTGGCTCGATGGCGAGGAGATCGAAACGAGCCAGCAGGCGCTGGTTGGCGAGCGGAGTTGAGAGTTGAAACTCTGGTTTGCGGAGCGTCGTTGGAAGATCAAGCACAGGATATTGCAGAAAGTTTTGCCACCACTCACCGAGCAAGGGGTCATGAGGGGTCAATCTCTCTGGTGGAATCCCCAAGAAATAGCGTTGTGCAAGCAGATGAAACTGTTCGCCTAGATCGAGAAAATACTCGTGATCACGTAGAGGCTCCGCCTCGACTGCGGGCCATTGCTGCCCCAATACATAGCGCAGTTGGAATCGTCGTGCGCAATCCCGGTAGTCCTGCAGGCTGTTCTGGCTGAACTGAAAGACCGGCGGTAGCTTCGGTGGGTTGGTGAAGCCCACCTCAGCCGCCTCATGTGGTTGAGCGGCACGTTGCCAGTGTGAGAAAGGTCCTCGCTCCGTCATGTTTTTATATCCTGCCTCCAGGCATGGCTAAGCGCGATCAGCGCCTGAGCAGGGCCGTTCTGACGGCCCTGCTCCCAGTAACGCCCCATATTCCAAGTGATGATCAAGTCGCGGCGGGCGCGGGTGATGCCTACGTAGAGCAACCTGAGACGTTCCGTAGCATACTCAACGCGCGCTGCCTGGGAAGCTTCCCCTTCTACGTAGGTGGTTGGATCCCCCTGCATGGCAAGCACAGCCTGATGATGCGCTTCTGCCTGCAGGTTGAGGTTGTCCCGAACGAACCACTTTTCGGAGATATATGAATCGCCAGGGAGTGCTGCTGGAAAACTATAATTGTTGACCGCCATCAGATAAACTCGATCCCACTCCAGACCCTTGGCGGCATGCATAGTTGCTACCGTAACCACACCCGGGCGTGGTTCATAGCCAGTTGTTGCGTCTTCCAGCCCGAGAAAGCGTCGCTGATTGAGGGCAATCGAGCGAAGCTCCTGGCTAAGTTGCGGCAGGCGATAGGTTGGGTTCATCTGAGCAATACCACGCAGCACCAGCGCGATCCTGTAGGCCAACGCCAGATCGGCCTGCTGGTCAAACAGGGTCTGAGAGAGGGTGAGCACCAACTGATCAATCGGGAGCGACCTGGCCCGCAGCCAGAACTGGGCCTGAGTTCGAAAGCCGGCGAGCGCCGAGATAGCTTCCGGCTCGAGAATATCCCCGACTTCACCTAGCCAGTCGCGCTCGCCCGTCGGCCACAGGAAATCTTCAATGGCCTTTGCTTTTTGAAGGGTTCGCACGATCGGCTCTCGGAAGGCGAGCGCTTGGTCGGCGGGGTCTATCTCTTCTTTCTCGATAGGGTTGTGGAGGGAGGGAGCAAGGGCCACATCCCACCATAATTCGAAAAGGCGCGCCAAAGCCCGGCTGTTCGTTGGCTCAGCTAGGAAGTCGAGAACGATTTGTAACTTAGCGGCAGCATCACGGGTCGCTGGGGTGCTGCGCAATAATTCCTCATGAGGGATGCCCCTTTGCCTCAGGACCTCGGCGAGCTTGAACCCCCGATTGTTCTCCGGCACCAGCACGGCCACCGTCCAGTCCTGGTGATCGGGCAACCATTTCTCAAGCGATCTGACGACACGCTCGATTTCGGCATCGGGTGTGACATTCTTATCTGGCTCCCAATCGATGTAGATCAGCCCATCAGAAGGGTTAGGTTGGGGATCGCCCGGCTCGGTGGGACGAATGGACTGCCAGTAAAAGGCCGCATGGAGATGCGCCACCAGTGGATCTTGGGTGGCCCAACGCATCAGTTCATTGGCCAGAGCAATGATCGCGGGAGCGGAACGCCCAGACTCCTGAAGGGGTTGGGCAACGACCCCCTGCTCACGCAGAAATTGACGTAGGAAGTTTGCATCTGCTGTCGTGAATGTGGTGTAGATTGCCTGGTTCGGATCGCCCACCCGTACCCAGTTCCGGCCCGCAGAGAGCAAGCGCAGCATGTCATTTTGCAGTTTGCTCGAATCCTGTGCCTCGTCCTCGAGAATATAGGGCCAGCGCTCCTGTAGCCGGCTTAGAAAGGCAGGATCGGTATCCAGAGCTTCCATAGCCAGCCGCACCAGGTCATCGAAGTCAACCGCACCTTGATAAGCCAAGCTGCGTTGGTAACTCTCGTAGATTTCGACACCGATGCGCGCCAGTGGGAGATCAACCGGGGCTGCATCTAGTTGTGCATGTAGCTCTGCTGGCTCCCAACGATGATCCTTGCCCAGCTTGATGATTTCCTGGGCAATGCTCTGGACGAGATCGACCCCGTGGTGGAGGATCAAGTTACGGAGTTGACTTTCCTCCTGCGCCAGGGGTAGATCGACGTAGGTAACCAGACGTTCGGCATTGTCTCGAACCCAGCGCTCAGCCAGCTCGCGGATCAGGGTTGCAGTGGTGCGCTCATCCACGATCTCGAAGTCATCTGCCAGACCCACCAATCCAGGTCGCATACGGACAATATCGTGTGCCAGCCCATGCAGGGTACGTACTCGGTAGCCCACATAGGGAAACAAACCACGTTCCTGCTGAACCAGCTTGGCAATACGGTTGCGGAAGGAGTTCACGGCAGGGTTGGTAAAAGTAACAATCAGAACCTCTTGGTCCCCAGATAACCCTGCATCTGCAAGGCGTTCTACCAGGGCCGCTGCAAGGTGAGAGAGCGTGAAGGTTTTGCCGCTGCCGGGCACTGCCGAGACGCCCATCCTACCCCCGGTATAGGCAACAACCGCCTGCTGAGAGGGCCTTAGACGCGCTTCAGACACGAGTCACCCCCTTTCGCACGATCCGTGAGTAGGGCGGTGCAGGATACCCCGAGACAAGTGTTTTGGTGGCCCTTTTGCCAACAACGCTGATCTGACACGCAGTGCATCTCCCATCCGAATTCGCCCATCACCCACTCACCGGACATAGAACAGACGTGCAAGCAAGTATATCAACAACTGGCTTGCGCCCAACTTCGACCCGTCGGTCTGTGCTCTGACGCCGTGGGTAGGGGATCGTGCCTCTATTCTAACTATTCTGCTCATGCCCGGCATTTTATCTGTTCCCCCACCCACCCAACTGGTTGCACGGACTTCGCCCGGATGATAGACTGTCCCCATACGCAAATCCACCCGCCAGAGGACACCCTTCTGCCAGGAGCAGCACCCTATGGCCTCTCAGGCCCTCTATCTGAAGTGGCGACCGCTCACCTTCGAGGAAGTCGTCGGCCAGGATCATGTCACCCACACGCTGCGCAACGCCCTGGTGAGCGGGCGTATTGGGCATGCCTACCTCTTCGCTGGGCCGCGCGGGACAGGCAAGACAACGATGGCCCGCGTCTTGGCCAAGGCGGTCAACTGCTTAGCCGAAGATCCACTGGCTCGCCCGTGTAATGAATGCCCATTCTGTGTCGCTGTTAACCAGGGACGATTCCTTGATCTGATTGAAATCGACGCGGCCTCCAACACCAGTGTCGAGGATGTGCGGGACCTGCGCGATCGCATCGCTTTTGCCCCCAATGAAGGCCGCTACAAAATCTACATCATTGATGAGGTGCATCGTTTTTCGGGCGCAGCGTTCGATGCGCTCCTCAAAACCCTTGAGGAACCACCCCCCCACGCGATCTTCATTCTCGCTACGACCGAGGTCCATAAGGTCCCCCAGACCATCCTGTCGCGCTGCCAACGCTTTGATTTCCGGCGCATTCCCCTCAACCTGATCGTTGCGCAGCTACAGGCGCTGGCTGAGGCCGAAGAGGTGCAGGTAGAAACCGCCGCCCTGGAGTTGATCGCCCGACAGGCAACCGGGTCGCTGCGGGATGCCGTCAGCCTGCTTGATCAGCTCACGGGTGATCCAGGCAGCATCCTGACTCTGGACTTCGCCCGGGCCGTCCTGGGCACGGCGACTGGAGAAGATGTGCATGCTCTCACCAATGCGTTGATCGCGGGCGACACCGCTGGGGGGTTCGATCTCATCAATCAGGTGCTCGACCAAGGGACTGATGCCCGCCAATTGGCCGGGCAAATGGTCGAATATCTACGCCGGGTGATGCTTGTTCAGATGGGCGGCACGGCGTTGGTCGAGGCGACCGAGGGGCCAGAGGGCCTGGCCTGGCTCACAGCCCATGCCGACCAGATACCGCGCCTGGCGTTACTGCATACGATCCGCCGTTTCAACCAGGCCGCGACCGATTCGACCGCTGGGTGGCAGCCACAGCTTCCCCTGGAGCTTGCGTTTCTGGAAAGCGTCGAGGCGCTACACGCGGCCCCCGAAGTGGTTGCCCCGGCTCCTCATCTGCCGCACGGCAAGCCAGGGAACGCACCCAGCCCTGCACCCGGTTCCCCGCCACCGGAAAAAGCCCCTCCGACTCCTGGCCCAGATAGGCTGACTCTCGCCGAGGTCCAGGCCCGCTGGCGGGAAGTTCTGCTCTTCATCCGCGAGCGGGACAAGCTAGTCGAGGCGCTGTTGAAATCCTGCACCCTGTACAGGGTGGATGGCCTGGCAGTCTTCCTCTTGGTGCCCAGCGAGATTCTGCGCGACAAGATCGAGCAAGAACATCATCGCGCGCTCATTGAGCAAGCTTTCCACTATGTGTTCGGCCAGCCCCTCAAGATGCGCTGCGGCGTTGGTAGTTCGCAGGCTGGCTCGCCGGCAGGCGAAGCAGATGACACCCTTACCCAAGATAGTCTGGCGGCTTTCGCTGTCAATGAGCTAGGGGGGCGGGTCAAGCGGGTTTCGAGCAGCGAGGAGAATCTACAGTGAGCAAACGTCGAGGCATGGGTATGCGCGCCCCAGGGAGCGGTGGGATTGGAAACATCGCCCAACAGATTCAACAGATGCGGCAGGAGATGCTCAAGGCTCAGGAGGAGCTATCCCAAGAGACCCTTCAGGTCACGGCAGGGGGTGGCGCGGTGAGCATCGTCATAACCGGCCACCAACGCATCCAGTCCATTACCCTGAAACCAGAGATCGTTAATCCTGACGATATCGAGATGCTACAAGATTTGCTGGTTGCTGCTGTGAACCAGGCAATTGAACAATCACAGGCACGAGCTGCCCAACGCCTGGAAGGACTGACCGATGGCCTGAGCATCCCAGGCCTGTTTTAGCGAGGAGGGGGCTGCGTGAGTAAAGCGATCCCTGCCTCAGTCACCCGCCTGATCGACGAGTTCTCCCGTCTGCCAGGGATAGGCCCCAAAACAGCAGCTCGCCTGACCTATTACCTTCTTCGTGCGCCCCACGAACAGGCCGCCGCTCTGGCCGAAGCTCTACGCGACCTGAGGGCGACAACCCGCTATTGCTCCACCTGCTACAACATCACGGAGACAGACCCCTGCCCGATCTGCGCCGACGCGAAGCGCGATCATGGCCTTGTGTGCGTGGTTGAGGAACCGCTGGATGTGGTCGCCATTGACCGCGCCGGCAACTATGGGGGGGTCTATCACGTGCTGCACGGCGCTATTAACCCGATGGAAGGCATCGGCCCCGATCAACTGCGGGTTGAGGAGCTGATTCGCCGGGTCGAGACAACGCCCGTGCGCGAAGTGATCCTGGCTACAAACCTGAGTCTCGAAGGGGATGCGACGGCCATGTATATTCACAAGCGCCTGATCGGTCGAACTCGGGTGACGCGCCTGGCGCGAGGGCTGCCCGTCGGGGGCGACCTGGAATACGCGGACAGCGTGACTCTGGCAGGGGCGCTGGACGGGCGGCGGGAGATGCCGGAATAGGCGATATCGGGTCTGCAGCAGGAATGCCGCCGGTGAGCCGCCGGTTCGGCTCGCGCCGCAGGCAGGATGCCCTTTCGCGCCCCGCGGGAGTGGGGTGGGGCAAAGACCCCCGGTGGGCGCTTATGCAGATTCCCGTTACCGGGCTTATAATGCCTGCCACCTCGGTTGACTTCTTACGCGGGAGCAGGTGACCGTGACCGACGAACCGTTCATCCAGCAGATCGAAACCCTGGTAGCTGAGTTGAAAGCGGGCGACGAATCCGCCCGCGACAGGCTCATCAGCCTGCTGAGCGAAAGCTCCGTCATCGAGAGAATCGCTGGCGACAAAATCGATGTCAGCGGCATTGAGAAATCCGCTGCCGTTGCCATTGGTCGTGGGGCACGGGCCATCGTCTACCAACGCACCGACCTGCCACCAGACATTCTGGCCCGGCTCATCGCGCTGGCCGATTTCCTAGAGATGCAGGCCGTCGCCCCTCCCCCGCCTTTGCCTGAGACCATCCCTCCGATCGAGCCGGGCAAGGCAGACTACCTGTTTATCTCTTATGCCCGGCCCGACCAGCCCATCGCCGAAGCCGTCGAGAAATACCTCCAGCGAGTGGGCTTCAGAGTCTTCCGCGATACGAGCGTGCTGCGCACGGGCGCCAATTGGGACATGGTGATCGAGCAGGCGCTTCGTGAGACCGGGCGCATGGTGTTGCTGCTGTCCGAGCACTCGATGCCCTATCGCAAAGAAGTCCACCGCGAGTGGTTCTATTACGACCAGAACCGCAAGCCGATCCATCCGCTGTACCTGCGTCAGTGCGACCTGCACAGCCGCCTGTATGCCTACCAGTACCTGCCGGTAGGTAGCGATCTCTACGCCGCGCTGGCGACGCTGGTTCGGGAGCTGACTGAGCCATTCCAGCCAGTGCCAGACATGCTCCCGCGTGACCGCATCGTCATCGACGAGGCTGCGGGTCGCCGCCCCTTGCCTGAGGCGATGCAGGAGCTGCTCAAAGCAGTGCGGGGTGAGATAGAGTACGCCGCCCTCAGCCCTGACACGGTGGCCGAGATCATGAAGCATCGCCCGGCCAGCCTGACCGAATACCGTCTGGGGCGGGTAGCCGAGTGGTCGCAGCCCCAGTTTCGCCTGGACGAGCGCTTCGTCGCGCTGACCCTGTTGATCGACCAGGGGGAGAAAGCCGAGGGGCAGCGCTGGATCGAGCCGCCGGAGCGCCCCCGCTTCAACGACCTGCGAGACGTGCTGGCCCACCTGGAGGAGAATCCCGCCCTGGTGCTGCTGGGCGAGCCGGGCTGCGGCAAGAGCACCCTGCTGCGCCGTTTGCAGCTCGATGACAGCATCGACCGGCTGCGCGCAGACGATGACCGGCATTACAGCTTCCTCGTACCCCTCAACGCTTACCGCGCTGAGCCAGGACAGCCGCTGCCCTCACCGCTGGACTGGCTGGTCGCTCGGTGGGCGGAGGACTACCCGGCCCTGCCGCCGCTGGGCGAGCTGCTGAAAGAAGGACGCCTGCTGCTGCTGCTGGATGCGCTGAACGAGATGCCGCACAGCAGCGCTGCCGAATATGCCCGGCTGGTGGCGCGCTGGCAACAGTTCCTGGCCGACCAGGTGGCTAGGCACCCCGGCAACCGCGCCGTGTTCTCGTGCCGTACGCTGGATTACAGCGCCTCGTTGAGCACCGACCCGCTGCCCGTGCCGCAGGTGACGGTGCAGCGTATGGATGACGAACAGGTGCGACGCTTCCTGAGCGCCTACCTGCCTGCCCGCGCAGAAGCGGTCTGGCGCGAGCTGCAAGCCGAGCCTGCCCTGTTGGACCTGCTGCGGACGCCCTACTACCTCAAACTGCTGATCGAGCAAGTGGGGGAGGGCGGCCACATGCCCCGTGGCCGGGCCAGCCTGTTCACCGGCTTTGTGCGGAAGGTGCTGCGTCTGCAGGTCAACGACCGTAGGAACCCCCTGCTGATGCCCGATTCGCTGTTGGATGAGCGCGACCACACCAAGCTGGCGCACAATGCGTGGGTTTCCCCGTTCGACCTGCCGGAGCGCGGCCTGCTGATCCCCCGCTTGAGCGACCTGGCCTTCACCATGCAGGAAAGCACACCCGGCACCGACGCCAAACAGGTATCCCTCAAGTACGATGAGGCCTGCCAGAAGTTGGATGGCGGACATGGGAAGGACATCCTGCGGGCCGGGCGCGACCTGAGCATCCTGGATGAGGACATCATCCGTGATGAAGTGAAGTACTTCCACCAGCTCTTGCAGGAGTTCTTCGCGGCGCGGCGGCTGGCGCGGAATCCCGACCCGGCGCTGGTGCATGTGGAGTGGCAGGCGGATAGGGTCAGCCCCTCGCTGGCCGAGACGCTGAAAGGGCTGGCCGATAGCGACCCGCTGCCCGCGTTGCCGGCCACTGGTTGGGAGGAGACGACCGTCCTGGCGGCGGCGATGGCCCCCGACCCGGCGGCCTTTGTGCGCGGCGTGATGGCCACCAACCTGCCGCTGGCGGCGCGCTGCGCGGCCAACCCCGAAGTGCGGCTGGATGAGGGGCTGAAGCGCGAGCTACAGGAGGCGCTGATCGCCCGGACACGTGATAGGCAGGCCGATCTACGAGCGCGGATTGCGGCAGGGCTGGCGCTGGGCCTGATTGGCGACCCGCGCTTTGAGCGCCGCACCGGCCCGCACGGCGCCTACCTGATGCCGCCCCTGGTGACCATCCCCGCTGGGGAGTATCCCATCGGCGACGATCAGTCTGTCTACGATGACGAGAAACCCGCCCACACGGTGAAACTGGAGGCGTTCCAGATCGGCATGTTCCCCGTAACCAACGCCGAGTATGCACTGTTCATGGCGGCAGGGGGCTACGAGGATGAGCGCTGGTGGGAGACGGGCGAGGCGAAGGCGTGGCGCAGGGGAGAGGGCAGCGCTGAAGGACAGAAACAGGCAGCACGTGATATCTGGAAGGAGCTGCGGGGTACTTCACCGGAGGCTATTCGGGCATCTGTTCCTGACCGTTTGACATCCGAACAGGCGGAACAGATGCTGTGGTTGCGGGGCTTGAGTCCGTCCGAATTAGAGCTACTCTTGACCGATCGGTATCCCGAGGACAAGACCTATCGCCAGCCGGAATTCTGGGACGACTCGGCCTTCAACAACCCTGCCCAGCCAGTGGTGGGGGTATGCTGGTTTGAGGCGCGGGCCTACTGTGCCTGGCTGGCGGCTCAGACCGGGCTGCCCTTCCGGCTGCCCACCGAGATCGAGCGGGAGGCGGCAGCGCGTGGACTGCAGGGGCGGCGCTATGCCTACGGCGCTGACTTCGACGCGGCGCTGTGCAATACCTTCGAGACGCACATCCGCCGGACGACGCCGGTGGGGGTCTTTCCTGGCGGGGAGACGCCGGAGGGCGCGGTTGACCTGACCGGCAACACATGGGACTGGACGAGCACCATCTACGACCCGGATCGCTTCCCGTACCGTTACCGGGCGGATGACGGGCGTGAAGACCCAACGGGGGGCGCCGACCGGGTGGCGCGGGGCGGGTCGTGGTACGACTTTCTCGACGACGGTCATGACTACGCGCGCGCCGCCTACCGCGACTGGAACTCTCCGGACTACCGCTTCTACAACCTCGGTTTTCGGG
>DAOTYF010000008.1:0-13552 GCA_034434995.1 Anaerolineae bacterium | reverse complement strand
TGGCAAGGCCCAGATGATCACGATGGAGAACTACGACATCATGAACTATCTGGCGCTGTTCATGCTCTACACCTGGCACAACGACGCCATCCGCACCGCTGGCCTCGACCCCTGGGTGAGCAACTGGATGCCCCGCTCGGTCGACTCCGGCTTGGTGCTCGTCACCGAGGACAACGTCCAGGATGTGATGCAGTACATGCTGGAGGCAGAACAGCGGGCGGCAGAGGAGGGTGGCGACTAAGATTGTGTCGGCATGGGCACTTCAGCGGCTGAACGTCGCGGCTGGAAGCGCCAGTACCGCAATCCCGACCCAGACAAGGGGCTTCAAGCCCCTTGTCTGGCCGGGTTGATCGACTGGGGTGCAGTCTGCTGAATGTCAACACAACTTCGATTGCATCCTGCATTTTCCCCTACCTCTGGCATCGTCACACTCACCGACGCATGAGCCGGGACGATGCCGGAGGTTCAGTCTGAATGTCCAATTCGAGCACAGCGTGTAACGAGGAGTTGACGATGCCCACATCCACCAGCCGTTCACGAATGTCGCTTGAGGAGTTCGACCGGCTCTTTGAATCCGTGAAAAACTGGGGGCGGTGGGGGCCGGATGACGAAAGGGGCACGCTGAACTACATCACGCCGGACAAAGTCCGCGCCGCCGCGGCGCTGGTGAAGAGTGGCCGCAGCGTGTCGATGGAGATCCCCCTCAATACCGTCGCCGGGCCGGACAACCCCAACCCGGTCATTCACTATATGAGCACCACCCACGACGTGGACGTTGGCGCGGGCGAACCTCTCCGCTTTGCCACCGACTTCCTGGGGATGCAGTTTCACGGCGATTGCCATACCCACATCGATGCCCTGTGCCACGTCGCCTATAAGGGCCTGCTGTACAATGGCCACCCTGCGGACATGGTGACCAGTCGCGGCTCGCGGGGCCTCGATATCACTACTTGCGGTGATGGCATCGTGGGCCGGGGCGTGCTGATCGACGTGCCGAGGTTCCGGGGGGTGAAGTGGGTCGAGCCGGGCGAGGCCATCACGCGGGAGGAGATCGAGGCCATCGAAGCCGCCGAGGGCGTGCGGCTTTCGGAAGGGGACATCATGGTGTTCCGAACGGGACACCATCGGCGGCGGTTGGAGCTGGGCGCGTGGGACCCCGGCTACACGGGGCAAGGTCGCGCCGGGCTGGATCCCTACTGCTGCCTCCTGATGCACGAGCGCAAGATCGCCGTGTTTCTGCCCGATGGCGATGGGGAAACTGTGCCCGGGCCGATGGAAGAGATTCTATACCCGATCCACCCCCTCCAGATCACGGCTATGGGCATGACTGTCGCTGACAGCCTCCAGTTCGAAGACCTGGCGCGCGTCTGCGAGGAGGAGGGGCGCTGGGAGTTTATGGTGGTTCTGGCCCCCTTACGGCTGCCCAGGGCAACTGGTTCGCCGTTCAACCCCATCGCTATCTTCTGAGCGATCTCTGCCCACCCATAGGGGGAGCTTGCGTTCCTGTGGTTTGCAACAAGGAGTCGGATGATGGCCCAGATGAACCGAGTCGCCTTGGTTACCGGTGGAGGGACCGGAATTGGGGCCGCCGCTGCCCGCCGTTTTGCCGCTCAGGGGACGGCAGTCGCAGTCGTCGGGCGGCGGCCCGAACCGCTGAACGATACCGTCAGGGCTATCCACTCGGCGGGGGGAGAGGCACTGGCCATCCCTGCCGACCTGGCCGACCCGGCGGCCCCGGCCCGGATCGTCGCCTCCGTGGTGGAGGCATGGGGCCGCCTCGACGTGCTGGTGAACAACGCCGCCGCCATCAAGCACCTTCCCATCGAGGAGGCCACTCGCGAGCTGTTTGACGAGCACATGGCCGTCAATGTGCGCGCCCCATTCTTTCTGATCCAGGCCGCGCTACCCCACCTCCGCCAGTCCGATTCGGCGGCCATTGTCAATATCTCCTCTTCGTCAGGCTCGCTTGCTATCCCGGGGCAATCCATGTACGGCACGTCGAAGGCCGCCCTGGAGTACCTGACACGATCTCTGGCGGCGGAGCTTGCGCCGCAGATTCGCGTGAATGCCATCGCCCCCGGCCCGGTGGATACGCCAATCCATCTCACCTGGGCTGGCGATGACGTGGCGGGGGCCTACGAGCGCATGAAACGGGAGGTTCCGCTTGGTCGCATGGGCACAGCGGACGAGTTGGGAGCGTGGATCGTCTGGCTGGCTGGCCCTGAGGCAAGCTGGGTCACCGGCGTGGTGATCGCAGTGGATGGGGGGCAGGTGCTTCCAGGCGCGCTCTCCAGAATCGCACGTTGATTGACCACCCTTGTTCAAGACCGGATATGTCGTCAGGATACGACGCCGAAAGGTGAGCATCATGGCACGCTTCGATTTCAAGGGTAAGGTTGCCCTGGTCACTGGCGCCACGAAAGGCATCGGCAAGGCTACTGCGATTCGACTGGCGCAGGAGGGCGCACTGGTTGGCGTGAACTACCGGGCCACCGGCGATCCCAGCGAAACGTTGGCCCGGATCAGGGAAGTCGGCGGGGAAGGCTTCCCCGTGGAAGCCGATATGCGTAAGCCCGACCAGGTGATCGCGATGGTTGACGAGGTGGCGCGCCGGGGTGGGCGGTTTGATTTCCTGGTCAGCAATGCCGCCATCAACCCGTTGAAGCCGTGGGACGAGATCACCCTGGAGGACTACGACGAGATCCAGGAGATCAACCTGCGCGGAACGTGGGTGGTCTGCCAGGCCGCCGCCAAACAGATGATCCGCGAGGGCCACGGGGGGGCGATTGTCACCGTGTCGTCCATCTCAGCCTGGGTCGCCGCGCGTGAGCAGGTGGTCTACTGCGGCACCAAGGCCGGAATCTGGATGCTGACCAAGGCGTTGGCGGCAGTGCTGGGGCCGCACGGCATCCGCGTCAACTGCGTCCTACCGGGGGCCATCCTGACCCCCATGAGCAAAGAGCTGTTAGATCCGACCGCCCCGGCGCGGCAGTACTACGAGTCGCGGACGCCGTTGGGGCGGATCGGCGAGCCGGAGGAAGTGGCAGGCGCGATTGCCTTCCTGCTCAGCGACGAGGCTAGTTACATCAGCAGTTCCGAACTGCTGATCGACGGCGGATTCATCACCAACGCCGAATAGCCGCACATCTTATTGGGCAACTGACCAGGGGTGGACCTCAACGACCGCAGGTTGTCGTCACCTGCCCCTAGAGCCTGTTATGAACTGGGTCGGTTGTGTAATGAGCCACTGAGAGAGCCTCACCCCGGTTCGAGCGTCCCCCATGCTCTCGACCGAGCGCAGTGAGGTTCGGGGTGAGGCTAAAAAGCGCCTGACACGCTCTAGCCGGGTGATTTATCGCTCGGCGAGAGCGGCGGCGAAATCCGCGATAGCCTGGTGGCTCAACTCGTGCTCGCCCATCTTCAGGATGAGGCCCAGCGGAATCGTCACATCCTGAGCGCCCCCCAACAGGGCAGCGGCTACTTCATCAACTGACTTCAAACTGGCGGCCAGGACTCGCGTGGGTGTGGAGCGCAGGAGGGCCGCGCAATCGCGCAAGACGGCGATCCCATCGCCGAGCTGGCGGGTCAACCGGTTGACGTAGAGGATGGCGTAGGCGGCTCCAGCCATGGCGGCCAGATACGCCTGAGAGGGGTGCGAGACAGCGGTGATGGCGCACTGGATGCCCTCGCTAACCAGCCGTGCTGCCATCGTGAGGTTCTCAGTCGTGGCCGGTATCTTGACAAACACGCGGTCTGGCGCCATGGCCGCGGCCTGGCGCGCCTGTGCGGTGCGCCCTTCGACTGTCTCGGCGGTGACCTGGTAGAACACCGGCCCGGTCGTGATGCTCAGGATGTCGCGCAGGACATCCAGGCCCTCTCGCCCCACCTGCGCGATGAGGGTGGGGTTGGTCGTGACCCCCGCCACGAAGCCAAGCGCCATCGCCTGCCGGACATCCTCAACATCGGCTGAATCGAGAAACACAGCCATCGTTATTCGCTCCTGGCTTCCAGGTTCACGCCGCCGCCCGCTCGAAGCGGTGGGCCGGGCCTGATGGCGACCCTGCGCCCCTACCACGAGAGCAGGACGGGCGTTTCAAGCACCATCTTCAGGTCGGAGATAAAGCGGGCCGCCACCGCGCCATCTACGATGCGGTGGTCGGCAGAGAGCGTGATCCGCATGATGGGGCGCGCCGTGATGTGGCCGTCCTCATCCGGGATCGCCTCAAGCTGGGTTGCTCCGACGGCCAGGATGGCCGACTGCGGCGGGTTGATGATGGCCGTGAACTGCTCGACCCCAAACGGCCCCAGGTTGGAGACGGTGAACGTCCCGCCGCTCACGTCGGAGGGAACCAGCCGTCCTTCGCGGGCGCGAGTCGAAAGGTCGTTCACCTCGGCGGCGATCTCGGCGACGCCCTTGCGATCGGCGCCCCGGATCACCGGCACGATCAGCCCCTCGTCCAACGCCACCGCCACGCCGACGTTGATCTCGCGCCGCAGGTGAATCTCCTCACCCTGGAGCGAGGCGTTGAGGAAGGGGTGGCGGGTTAGCGTCGAGGCTACGGCCTTGACGATCATGGCCGTGGCAGAGATGCGCTCACCGCCGGTGGCCTGCGCCTTAGCATTGAGCTGCTCGCGGGCCTCATTGAAGCGGGTCATATCCACCCGCACGGTGAAGGTGATGTGCGGGATGGACTGGTAGCTGGCCGTCATCCGCTCGGCGATGGTGCGCCGCATCCCCTGCAAGGGGATGACCTCGAGGTCGGTTAGGGACGCGCTGGCGGCAACGGGCATGGGAGCTGGCGTAGGCGCTGCTGTAGCAGCCTGCGCCGTGGCCAGCACATCGGCGGCCTGCACCCGGCCCTTTGGCCCGCTGCCGGAGACAGCCCGCAGGTCCACATTCTGCTCTCTGGCGAGTCGCCGCGCTGCCGGGGTGGCGTAGACCCGGCCATCCCCGGCGGGGGCGGTGGGCCTGCCCGCCAGCGCGGCCTCCACGTCGGCCCGGGTGACCTTGCCGCGCGGCCCCGTCCCGGCCACAGCCCCCAGGTCGAGGCCGGAGCTAGCCGCCACGTTACGGGCCACCGGCGTTGCCAGGACTTCGCCTCCCGACGATGGTGGCTCAAGGGGGGGCGGCGCAGCAGCGGGCGCTGGGGCAGGCATCTCGCCGGCGGGCAGCGCCTCGCCTGGCTCCAGGATGTAGGCGATGGTAGTGGCAATCGGAATCACATCCCCCGGCTTGGCGCTGATGCCACGCAGGATGCCCGTGGCCGGCGCCTCCACCTCGATGGCGACCTTGTCAGTCTCGATCACCAAGATCGGCTCCCCGGCGCGGACCGAATCGCCGTCCTGTTTGAGCCACTCGACGACCGTCCCAGTCGCCTGATCCATGTCCACTTTGGGCATAATAACTTTGGTCGCCATGTCACACTCTCAACTGGGCTACTTCGCGGGCCTTCTCGACGATGTTCTCTACCTGCGGCACAGTGTGGTATTCCAGCATCCGGTTGTAGGGGATAGGCATATCGCGGCCCGCCAGCCGCACGATGGGCGCATCCAGGTAGCCGAACGCCTCGCTCTCGGCGATGACCGCTGCCAGCTCCCCGCCGAAGCCGCCCGTGCGCGCCGCCTCGTGGACGATCAACACGCGCCCGGTCTTCTTCACCGACTCGATGATGGTTTCGGCATCCAGCGGCTTGAGCGTGCGCGGATCGACCACCTCGACCTCGATCCCCTCCTTCGCCAGCTCCTCCGCCGCCTCAAGCGAGCGCGGCACCATGATCGAGGTGGCGATGATAGTCAGGTCACGACCTTCGCGCTTGACCTCGGCACTGCCCAGCGGGATGGTGTACGGCTCTTCGGGAACTGGCCCCTTGACCTTGTACAGCAACTTGTGCTCGACGAACACCACCGGATTGTCGTCCCGGATCGAGGCGATCAGCAGCCCCTTCACATCGTAGGGGGTGCTGGGCATGACGACCTTCAAACCGGGGACGTGCACGAACCAGTTTTCCAGGCTCTGCGAGTGGTGCTCCGCCGCGCCCGTCCCCGACCCGGCTGGGGTGCGGATGACCATCGGCACGGTGGCCTTGCCGCCGAACATGAAGCGCAGCTTGGCGGCCTGGTTGACGAGTTGCTCGGAGGCCAGCGTCATGAAGTCCATAAACATGATCTCGGCGATGGGGCGCATCCCGATCAGGGCTGCGCCCACCGCCGCGCCCGTCAGGCCGAGTTCGGTGATCGGGGTGTCGAGGATGCGCTCCGGGCCGAACTTTTCCAGCATCCCATAGGTCACCTGAAACGCGCCGCCATATGTGCCCAGGTCTTCGCCGATCAGGAACACGCGCTCGTCGCGTTCCATCTCCTGAGTCATGGCCTCGCGCACCGCTTCCAGGTACGAAATCTCTCTCACAGTCACGGCGCGTACACTCCTTCTTCAATGGTCTCCAGCAGCGGCTCCGGGCTGGCCTCGGCGAACTGGCGGGCCGCCTCGATGTCTGCGTATGCCTGCTCCCTGATCTGGCGGGCTTCCTCTTCGGTGATCAGACCCTGGGCGATCAGGGTGTTCTGGAAGCGCGGGATCGGGTCTTTGGCCTGCCACTCGGCGATCTCGTCCTGCGTGCGGTAGCGATTGCGGTCGCTCTTGGAGTGCCCGCGCCAGCGATAGGTGTCGTTGACCACCAGCGAGGGGCCGCCGCCGCTCCGCGCGCGGTCAACGGCGAGTTGCACCGCCGCACGCACGGCTAGCAGGTCATTGCCATCCACAGCCACGCCCGGCATCCCGTACAACTCGGCGCTCCTGGCCAACCGTTCACTGGTTGTCCACCTGTGCGCAGGAAAGGACATGGCGTACTGGTTGTTCTCGCAGATGAACACCACTGGCACTTGGAACAGCACCGCCAGCGTCATCGACTCATGGAATGCCCCGGTGGAGGCGGCCCCATCGCCGAAGAACGCCAGCAGCACGCGATTCTGGCCCTGCATCTTGAGGCCGATGCCGATGCCCACCGCCATAGGGATGCCACCGCCGACCACGCCATTCGCGCCCAGGTTGCCGCCTGCCTGGTCGGCGATGTGCATCGAGCCGCCCCGGCCCCGGCAATACCCCGTCTCCTTGCCGTAGAACTCGGCCATCATCAGGTTGAGGTCGGCCCCCTTGGCGATGCACAGACCGTGCCCCCGGTGGTGGCCGATGATGTAATCGGTTGGTTCCAGGGTGCTAATCGACCCCACAGCGGACGCCTCCTGCCCGATGGACAGGTGCATCGTGCCGTGAATCTTGCCCTCCATGTAGCTCTTCTCGGCCTGCTCCTCAAACGCCCTCACCTGATACATCTGCAGCAGCAGGTGAGCCGCCTCCGTCTTGGTGAGCGTTTTCTCCGAACTCAATGTCATGGCTCCCATCTCCTTATCTTCCCCATCCGGGCTGGATGCTTCCGTGCTCTTCCTCGTCTCTGGCTGCACCGCCCAACGCGCGGGCACTACTAAAACTCACATAGGTAAAATAGCATATCACATATGTGATATTATAGCAGGCAACATGTTTCCGGGGCCATGCCAATCGCAGGGCCGAGGATACGGCACTGCCTGAGATAGTCAGGGGATTTGCTGGCGGCCCCCGGCGGCGCTCTATTCCCCGAAGTTGCCCAGCACAAGCTCCTCCAGAGCATGGAGGGCCTCATCGGCTTGCAGACCCTCCGCCTGGATTTCAATGGTGTGGCCCTGCTGGACACCCAGTGTCAGCACGCTGAGGATGCTCTTGGCGTTGACGGCCTGGCCGTTTTCGGTCACGTTGCGGACCGTGATCTCGCACGGAAACGATGCGGCGGTCCGGACGAACTCCGACGCCGGGCGGGCGTGCAGCCCAACCTTGTGGTTCACGGTTACCTGAACAGTCGACATCGCGCGGTGTAATCCCTCTCTGTTGTGTTCCAGACTAGGTGGTTGGCCGAAAGAGTTTCCGGCCAAACCCTTGTCCCGACCGGCGGGGTCTCCTCGCAGTAAGGTTACGTTTAGGCAGGTGGCGTGCCCCCCGAGCCGCCCAGGGCGGCTAGCGTTTCCAGCGCCTCCCGCGCCAGGCCCTCTGCTGGCAACAGAGCCTGCACCGCCTCAACGGTTTTCCGGCGTGGGTAGAAGGCACGCTGAGGCGCCACCCAGGGGAAGCGCGTGATTTTCAGGGCCGCCTCCCATGGAATCTCGACCTTCGCCAGGACGTGCCGCGTTTTGGCGTTGATAAACCGCCCCGGTTCCTGGCGCATCTGCGAGACCATCGCGCGGATCAGCTCCCGGCGGATGAGAAACAGGCTTCGCCAGGAAAGCACCATCACCAGCCCGTAAGCCGCGATGATGGAGTTGATGATCAGGCTATTGGCCTCGTAAAAGCGCAGGAGCGCTGCAAACCCGCGCCCCATGAAGGCTTCCAGAAAGCTGTGTAGCATACCAAGCTCCTGATGGACTGCGCATCCGGGCGGCGATCCGCTCGCGGAGGCGGGCCGGGAAAGCGGGTGGGGCGTTTGCAGACGCCCCACCGGATTCCTGTCGCAGGTTTCACGACGGCACAGCTAGGGTGTGTTGACAGGGCGGCTGAACATCGTTAGCCACGACGTTGAGCCGTGAGAGCGGGAAGGGTCAACACCCCTAATCGCCCGCTGCTGGGGCCGTCGCCCCAGGGCCGCCTGCCGCCTGCTCCCACTCACGCGGAGCGCGCAGGAAGAAGAAGAACCCCAGACCAAGCAGCACCAGGATCACGGCCATGCCGCCCCAGCCGATTAGCTGCCCCAGAGTCATGAAGAACCAGGGGATCCAGATGAAGCCATCGGCGATGCTGGTGATCTGGACGGCATTCTCCGGGATGGCAAAGTTCGCCGCCGCCGCCGCCTGGGTCATCATGGGCGCCAGCGCGTTGCCCACATAGAAGCCGACCGCCAGCGCCACCGTGCCAATGACGACGATGCGGAAGACGTTGCCGCGCGTCATGGGCGCAAAGATGGCGATCACGAACGGGATCACGGCCAGGTCGGCGAACAGCAACACGCGGTTGCCGGGCAGGATCACCGACAGCAGGATGGCGATGGGAACCAGCAACAGGGCGCTGGAGATCACCGATGGGTGGCCGATCAGGATCGCCGAGTCCAGCCCGATGTACACGTCGCGGCCTGCTGCCCGCTTCTGCATGAACTCGCGCGCCGCCTCGGAGATCGGGATCAAGCCCTCCATCAGGATCGCCACCATGCGCGGCAGCAGCACCATCACCGCCGCCAGGTTGACGCCCAGCTTGACCACGTTGCCGATGAACACCAGCCAGGTCTGCTCACCCCGTGTCACCGGGATGATGAAGCCGATGATGCCCAGCACCAGGCCGATGATCAGGCCCATGACCATCGGGTCGCCGAAGGTGGGGCCAAGCCGCTTCTGGATGGTCTCCGGGTCGGCCTGCCAGTCCTTGACGCCGGGGATGCGGTCCAGCACCCAGTTGATCGGGATGGCCAGCGGCACGTAGCCGGACGAGGTGCCATGCGGGATCGAGATGCCCGGCAGGTTGTAGAACTTCTGCACTGCGGGCGCCGTCCAGTCGGCGAAGAACAGCATCAGCGCTGCATACAGCGCCGCCGCCACCAGGCCCATGAACAGGTCACCGGTCACGGCCACCACCAGCGACCCCGCAAAGGCGAAGTGCCAGAAGTTCCAGATGTCCACGTTCAGGGTCTTGGTGAGGCGCACCGCCAGCAGCACCACATTGACCAACAACCCAATTGGAATGACCCACAATCCCACCTGTGAGCCAAAGGCGATGGCCGCCGCCGAGGGCCAGCCGACATCCACGACATCGCGTTGGATGCCGGTGTTGGTCACGATGGCCTGCGACACGTCAGTCAGCGAGGTCCACATCAGGCCGATGACCAGGTTGATGCCAACGAAGGCGACGCCGATGATCACAGCGGAGCGGAATGCCCGGCCCAACTTCGCGCCCAGCACAATGGCGAAGAGGAAGATGAACACGGGCAACAGCACCGTCGATCCCAGCGTATCGACGAAGGTCTTAATAGCCTGCAAGATGCCTTCCATCCGTCTTTCCTCCCTGAGGGTTACAAGAACCCATCTTGTGCGCTACGACCGAAACGAGGTTGGAGTTCTATTTGTGCCTGTTGTGTGCCCCATTCCCTCCTCTCTATGCGGTAGCAAGGCGGCCCACCTGGTGTATACGATGGCGATCATCGCGGGCTATCTCAATCCTTGAGCGCATCCACGATCTGCTTGAGCACGTCCTCCTTACCAATCCCGGTCAAGAAGGCCAGCCCCTGAATGACCGGAATCCCCAGGTCCTGCGGCACCGGCGTGGTGGTCACGATCAGGTCGGCTTCTTTGGCAAAGATGGGAACCTCGGCAGCTTTGCACTGCTTGGTTCTGACGTTGAGGCCAGCGGCCTTGCACGCCTCCTCAATCGCCACCGCGACCACGGTCGAGGTCGCAATGGCTGTACCGCAAGCGACCAGAACAAGCTTTGACTCTTCGGGCATACTTATCTCCTCTCCATGTGGCGACGATTGTGTTGGGCAGCCTTTGCTTCTGATGCGCTCGATCAAGGGGCGGCCTGGCTATCTAGGAGCGTGAGAACTTCTTGGGGAGTGCGGGCCGCCATCAATTGGCGAATGAGATCAGGGTTCTGCAAGATACCAGACACCTGCTGGAGCATTTCGATCTGCGACTTGGGTTGATCAAGCGCCAGCATGATCACCAGGCTTGCCAGCACCTCTTGATCTTTCTCCACCATGTTATAGAACACCACCGGGTGGGAGAGCGTTGCTAATGCCAGAGCGGATCGGTGGACATACTCAATATCCACATGGGGGATGGCAGCGTGGAACTCCCCGGCAAGGGGGAGGCCGGTGGGCATCTCCGCCTCGCGGCGCAGCGTGGCCTCAATGAAGCCCTCTTTAACGTAGCCCAGATCGTGAAGTTTCGTTCCCAGCAGCCGGATCACCTCCTCGGCGCTTTGTGCGTCCTGTTGGAGGACGATCGCTTCGGGCTTCAAGAACTCGGTGATCCTCATGGGGTATCCCTGTCGGTTACAATTGAACAGCCAGAGGGGAAAAGGCGGCTTGACTCCGCCCCGTTTCTAGGCTAAAGTTGCAATTGTGAGAGATAGGCGCACATTTGTGCACTATCGTACACGGAAAAGTCGCTGCTGTCAATTCCCCATCGACGCCCGGTGTCTGTTTCAGGACAATGGGTGGAGGGGCGGGCCTGGCTGGGGAGAGAACGATCCAATGGTGAAATACAGGCGTGGCGACGACCGAGAAGAACTGCTGGCTGACGTGGCCGAGATGTACTACGACGGGGGGATGACCCAGGACGAGATTTCGCGGGCAGTGGGGGTAACCCGGTCAGCCATCTCGCGCATGTTATCCGAGGCCCGCGACCGGGGCATCATCGAAATCCACATCCGCCGCCCTCTGCGCTTTGATGACGGGCTGGAGACGGCCCTGGTCAAGCGATTTGGCCTCCAGAGCGCCCGCGTGCTGGTCTGGAATAAAGCCAACCGCTACGATGACTTACGCGCCCGCCTGGGCCAGGTCGCGGCGGGGGCACTCACCGAACTGCTCGCGCCCAACCTGGTGATCGGCGTGGCCTGGGGAACGGCGGTCAGCGCCACCATCGACGCCATCGAGGTGGCCGACCCCGTGCCGGTGACGGTAGTGCAGCTCGTCGGAGTGCTTGGGCCAGGCAGCCAGGCGTTCAACGCCCAGGCGCTAGTTCAGAGCCTGGCACGCAAGTTGGGAGGGGAAGGCGCGTATCTGTACACGCCCTTCATCGTCGAGAACGAAGAGCTGGCCCGCTCCCTGCTCAACAACCAGAGCATCCGCGAGATCGTTGAGCTAGGTAAGCGCTGCGACATTGCCTTGCTGGGCATCGGCACCACCGATCCCCAGTTCTGCACCGTTTACCAGGGCGGGCACATCTCGCGCGAGAGTCTTGAGATACTCCGGGGGGCGGGGGCAGTCGGCGATGTCAGCGGTCGCTACTTTGACATCAACGGGGTGATGCTGGACATCGACTTCCATAGCCGGCTGGTTGGCATTGCCAGAGAGGACCTGCTTGGCATCCCCATTCGCCTCGGCGTGGCGGGCGGAGACGCCAAAGTCAGGTCGATCCTGGGCGCATTGCGGGGCGGCTACGTCAACCGGCTGGTGACGGACAGCCGGACGGCAGCGCAGGTCTTGGAGCTGGCTGCGAGGGCAGGCTGATTGCCCCTCGGCGCGGCTCCTACCTCACACCCGGCTTGGCGTCCCTCTCCACAGGCAAGACACTGGATACCCTATGAAGCTGGCAACACTCCAAACCCTGCTGCTGGACGGGGATGGCGTTCTATGGCGCTCCAATGACGCCATCCCCGGCTTGAACCGCTTCTTTGACGTGCTGGCTCAGCGCGGGATCGGTTGGGCGCTGCTGACCAACAACAATACCCGCACGGTGGATGACTATGTGCACAAGCTGCGTGGGTTCGGCGTCGAGGCCGAAGCCAGCCGCATCTTCACCAGCTCCACCGTGACCGCCGACTACGTTGAGCAGCGCTACGGGCACGGCGCGCCGGTGCACGTCGTGGGCATGGGCGGCCTGATCGAGACGCTGACCGGCGCAGGCTTCCGGGTCACGCACGGCGAGGAGATGCCGCCTGGCCCGGTAGTGGCGGTGGTGGCGGGCATGGATCGGGCCATCACGCACGAGAAGATCAAGGTCGCTATGCGGCTGATCCTGGGTGGCGCCGAGTTTGTGGCGACCAATACCGACGGCAACTTCCCCACGCCGGATGGCCTCAGCCCCGGCACCGGGATGGTGATCGGCGCGCTTCAGGCGGTCACCGGGGTGCAGCCCACCGTCATCGGCAAGCCGCAGGTTGCGATCTATCAGGCGGCCATGCGCCACCTGGGGGCCGATCCGTCCACCACAGCCATGCTGGGCGACCGGTTGGATACGGATATCCTCGGCGCGCAGCGAGCCGGGATTGGTTCCATCGCAGTCCTCACGGGCGTCATCACCCGCGAGCAGCTTGCCGCCAGCGAGATACAGCCCGACCTTGTCTTCGAGAGCATCGCCGAACTGGCCGATGCCCTCGCTGATGCGAGGGGGGTGTAGCGGTTCAGCACACACACTCCGTCGAAGGGAGTGCGGGAGAGGCGGTCGGGGAGCCGGGGCGCGGGCTGCTTCACGGGCCGATAGGAGATTGGGCATGGGCATGATGCATCGTTTCAAGGGCGTGTGGGGCCAGCAGTTTGTCTGGTCGGGATCGCGGGTGCGCCAGTACGGGCCGGGGGCCTCGGCGGGCGTCACAGAGACGTGGTTGATCGGCAAGGCCGAGGGGGCGCGCAACTTCGCATTGCGCTACTACGAAATCGAGGCTGGCGGGCACTCCCGGCTGGAATCTCATGCCCACGATCACGGCCTGCTGTTCCTGCAGGGGAGCGGCCAGGTGTTGCTGGGCGATGCCCGCCACGAAATCTCACAGGGTGATGTGGTCTACATTCCCCCCCACATCCCCCACCAGATCATCAACACCTGT
>DAOTYF010000007.1:0-26849 GCA_034434995.1 Anaerolineae bacterium | reverse complement strand
TATAAGTGACAGCGATCACCCCGCTGGGCGAAGGGGGCGGGGTCGGTGAAGGCGGGATCGGCGTGCCAGCCGAGGGGGTTGGCGTGGCAGCGGGTGGCGGGGGCACAGCGGCGGTCGAATCAACCGGCAGGCCATTGATGTCGTTGGAGAGGATCACCAGCCAGGCAGCTAGCCACCCCTCAACGCCGTTGTAGCGCACCCTTACCCACGAACTGTTGGCCGAACGGCCTGTGGCTGTCGCCCCGGTGTTGAACGGCAGCCGGGTGACGATGGCGGCGTTTAGGTCGGGGGCGCTGCGCACGTTGAGGTTGTAGGGGGAGATGGCGCTTAGCGCCGAGCCGGTTAGGATCGGCGCGGGCTGGACATCGGTCGTGACAGGGAGCTGGAAGGTATCGCCAGGGAAGACCAGCAGCCAGGCGGCAGCCCACCCGGTAGTACCCTGGTACTGGATCTGCACCCAGTTGTTCTCCGTGGAACGGCCAATGGCGACCGCTTCTTCACCTGCCGCCAATGTGCCGATCACCGCGCTGGTGATGCCGGGCGCGGCGCGGATGTTCACGTCGAAGATCGATTTAGCGGTCAGCGTGCGGGGATTCTGGGCCAGCGCCGAGGGGGTCGAACCGATCCCTATGGCGCAGGCGACCGCCAGCAACACACCGGAAAGGAGTTTGGCTCGGAATAGCATATTCCCTCCGCAAGGGGAGAGCGCTGAACAGCCCCAACCCTGTCACCCAACTCGTGGCCCGACATTATACCAGACATGACTCCGCCTTGCCGCAACGCGCCACCACGCCTCACTCGCTCAGCGGTGTGATCTCGTAGCGATAGACCCCCGGTTGAGTGGTGTAGCGCGTCGAACCGGATATCACCAGCACCACAGGCTGTGAGCCGCTGGCCTCCACCTGAAGGTCGCCGCGATTCAGCTCATCCAGCGGCATACGCAGCACATCCACATGGCCGTTGTCATCGGGGACGATCACCTGGACGATGAACGTCTGGGGCAGCAGATTGGTGTGCCGTACAAAGCCACGCGCTTCCCAGCCGTCCGCTCCGCTCTCCACGTCGTCGCACAAGCCAATCGCCCTAATGCAGATATTGTCCACCGCCATGCCGGGCTGGTTCACGGCGTCGTCAGTGAGCGTCTCAAAGCGGATCTGGATCGCCTGTCCGGCATAGGCGGAAAGGTCGAGCGACTCGTGCAGCCAGCCGTTTGGGTTCGCGCCGGGCCGGAGGCTGCTCTGCCCGCTGTAGCCCGCGCCGTACGAGTTGCCGTGCGGGTTATCCTCGGTGGTATGCGGCGTTTCCAGCAGTGTCCAGGTACGGCCCCCGTCGGTGGATACTTCGACATAGCCGTAATCCCAACCCTCCTCCAGCCAGTACCACACATCGTATTCCAGGCTGGCCGAGGCTACCCCCGTCAGATCAACCGTGCGGGTCAAGGTCATATCGCTGTCGTCGCCGCGATTCGACCACCACACGAACTGGTCATCGGTGGCTGGGTCGCCGTCCGTGTTCGCGGTATCGGTCGGCAGGATGCCGACTAGCGTTGAGCCTTCAAAGTGGATGTTGACGTTCGTCACGCCCTCCAGCAGGATGTAGTCGATGCCGTACTGGCGCACCTGCTGACCCTCACCCCTAGCAGGGTAGCTGGTGATCGTCCCGGCAACAGCGGGCGGGCCGAGGCGGATATCGTGGTAGCCGTACTGAGGGGCAACGCCCTGGTCGTTCAGCCACAGCGCGATGGCCCAATCCGCAAACACGTCGTCGGCGGTGAGGCCAAGCCCCAGATCGTCGAGCACGGCATCCACGCTATCCAGACCGTTCTCCGTATGGGAAATCAGGTCGCGCAGCGCCTCCGCGCCGAAACGGTCGTGGAAGTAGGTATTGAACAGGAATCCCGCCCCGTAGTGCGGCGAGGTGTCCCCTTCCTCCGGCCAGTCGGTCAACTGGATATCGGTGTCGAATAGGTAGAACGGCGCAAAACTAGATGGGCCGAACCCGTTGAGGTAGGAGGCGACCTCGCTCAGACCCTCATTCATCCACGATTCTTCGTTGCTGTCCACATTGTAGTGGATCATGTGCTGGAACTCGTGGGCGAGGACGCTGTCGTAGTAGTCCGTGCCGGGCGGCGTGTTGGAGATGTTGATGAAGAAGATCTCCTTCTCATTGGAATAGGGCACGATGGAGGCCGGGAACTCACTGGGGCTGAAGAAGTAACCCGCCACACCGAAGCCCATCTTATCCGTGTGCAGGATGAATAGGCGCGGGTCGCCATCGATGCCGGGGTTTGGCTCACTGCCGAAGTTCGCGCGGTTGGTGGGGTACGTCTCCTCGGTGAACCGGTCCGCTGAGCGCACGATGTCGTCGTAGTCGTAGTCCTGCCCCACCTCGACGAACATGTAGACCACGTCGGTCCGGTAGACCAGCTCCGCCTCAACCTCGTAGGTCTGGTTAGCCTCGTCGTTGTCCACCCAGAAGGTCGTCCGGTCACCGACCTCGAACTCGCCCGGTGGCGTGACTCTGGCATCCTCAATGCCCAAGAAGCGTGCAGCCAGGTCGTAGCGGTCGCGGGAGGGGATTACGGCCTCGCGCAGCGCGTCCAGGTTCGCCTGTGCGTTAGGGGGAGGCGGATTGGCAGCCATCGTGGGAGGTGGTCCCTCCGTCGGGATGGGGGAAACCGGCCCGATGGGGTAAGGGGTCGCCAGGATGCCAGGGTCACCGCGAAGGGCGAACCATCCAGCCAACCCCCCGATCCCGGCAGCGGCGATCACGCCTGCACAGACGCAGATCAACAGCGCTGCTGCGATACCTATTAGAATGAGCACTGTGTTGTTGGGGCTTCGTGGTGTTTCCATGGGGGCGGATTATACGCCGATTCCGCCAGATGCCCAGCGACCCGCCGGGAGGGGTATTCCTGAGAAGAGGAGATATGGCGAAAGACCCCCGTCCGGCTTCTGCCAGGCGGGGGTCCGATCATCATCAGGTAGGGGTGCTAATCACCGCCCGGCACGCCGATGCTGGGCAGCCCGGCCAGCGCCATCGCGATCTCCTCGGCGGGGTAGGCATAGTTCTCCAGCAGGCCCGCGCTGTAATCCAGGTATGCCTGCATATCGAAGTGACCGTGCCCGCACAGGTTGAACAGGATCGCTCTGCTGGTTCCTTCCTCCTTGCAGCGCAGCGCTTCCTGGATCGCCCCCGCGATGGCGTGATTGGCCTCCGGCGCGGGCAGGATGCCCTCGGCGCGGGCAAACTGCACCCCGGCAGCGAAGGCGTCGAGCTGCTCCACTGCTATCGCCTCGATCAGCCCCAGCTCCAGCAGATGGCTCACCAGCGGGGCCATGCCATGGTAACGCAGCCCACCCGCGTGAATCCCCGGCGGGATGAAGGTGTGGCCCAGGGTGTGCATCTTGACCAGCGGGGTCATCTGTGCCGTATCGCCAAAGTCATAGGCATACTTCCCTCTGGTCAGGCTGGGGCACGCTGCCGGTTCGACTGCCATCACCCGCACGTCTCCCTCGCCGCGCAGCCTGCGCCCGACAAACGGGAAAACCAGCCCGGAGAAGTTGGAGCCGCCCCCCGTGCAGCCGACGATCACATCGGGGTAATCGTCGGCCATAGCCATCTGTTCCAGGGCCTCCTGACCGATCACGGTCTGGTGCAGCAGCACGTGGTTCAGCACGCTGCCCAGGCTGTACTTGGTATCATCGTGCGTCGCGGCCACCTCGACCGCCTCGGAGATGGCGATCCCCAGCGAGCCAGGGGAGTCCGGATCGGTAGCCAGGATGGCACGCCCGGCGTTCGTTTCCTGGCTGGGGCTGGGAATGACCCTCGCGCCGTAGGTTTCCATCAGGCCGCGCCGGTACGGCTTCTGATCGTAGCTGACGCGCACCATGAACACTGTGCACTCCATCCCCAGGAACGCACAGGCCATCGCCAGCGCCGATCCCCACTGGCCTGCTCCCGTCTCCGTAACCAGCTTGCTGACGCCTTCCTGCCGGTTGTAGAAGGCCTGGGCGATGGCCGTGTTCGGCTTGTGCGATCCCGCTGGGCTGACCCCCTCGTACTTGTAGTAGATGCGCGCAGGCGTATCGAGCGCTTTTTCCAGCCCGCGCGCCCGGTAGAGCGGGGTGGGTCGGTACAAGCGATAGGCATCACGCACTGGCTCTGGGACCTCGATCTCACGCTCCGTGCTGACCTCCTGCATGATCAGCGCCATCGGAAACAGCGGCGCGAGGTCGTCCGGGCCGACGGGCTGGCCTGTGCCGGGGTGCAACACCGGCGGCGGGGAGGCTGGTAGGTCGGCCATCAGATTGTAGTACGCCCGAGGGATCCGATCCTCAGGCAAAACGAACTTGCGAGTTTTGTCAGCAGCCATCTTTTCCTCCTTACAAGATACAGGTACAGCAGGTTTAACCTGCCAGAAGCAAAAACGCCCGCCCCCCATATAGGGACGAGCGTCGGACATGCCCGCGGTGCCACCCCGGTTAAGCGGCCTGGCCCGGAAACAAAAACCCGCTCAGTGAGGCGCGGGGTTCAAGGCAAGGCCAGCTTCACTCTGACGGATACCTGACTTCGATATCCTGCGCCCTGATAACGGTGGCGTCTCCGGCCCCGAATACTCAGCGCTCAGCCGCCCTGCTCAGCGCCTTTCCTCTGGCAACTCCCCGGCCCATTCGGCACCGGCGCTCGTGCCGCCCTCTCACCGCCCGGCGGCTCTCTGAACGTCGCTTTGGTGCGTACTAGTCCGGCTCGACGTCGATATAATTTCAATTGCGAGGCATTGTATCAAAATTCAGCGTCGCTTGTCAAGCGCTTTTTAGGGGGGAGTGGATAACATCACGGGTATTATGAAATCTTGGATAGGGGCAGGGTAGGTCGGGTCGCGACGTTTGTACATCTGGCGGCGGTTCCAGGCGAAGACGAAGAGCTGGATGGCGGTCCACAGGGCACGCAGGCAGCGTGAGAAACAGCGCGAGCGGCGGGCGAGGCGGGCGAGGTCATGGCGTAGCACCGAGCTATCGGCTTCGACCGAATAGGTCTGGGTCTTGCCAGGGGCGGTGAGAGGGTGACCGGGGTAGTAGACCAGCGCATCATAGGCCGAAAGGTTGTCGGAGTAGGAGCGCTGAGCCTGCGGCGAGCGGTCAAGGGTGGGCTGCAGGGTCTCATACGTCCGCTCGACGACCACCTCCCAGCCGACGATGCAGGGGGTGGCACGGTCTAGCTGGGTGACGATGTAGACCTCGTTTTTTTGCGACCTACAAAGGTGAACAACTCATCCAGCTCATGCACATCCTGGGTCTCGCCCGGCACCGGCGGCTCATCCGGCAGGCTGGCTGCATATGCATTCACCCAGTTGATGACTGACCGGTGGGCTACCCCCCGTATCCGCCCGATCCGCCGGAAGTTCAGTCCATCTACATCCATCTCGATGGCTTTGCGCCGGGTGGCCTCGTCATACCCCTGCCGCTTCGGTTCCGGCGTGCACTTCCGCCCACACCTCCGGCACAAGTACCGCTGGCTGCCCGATGGGTTGCGCCCGACCTTCACCTGCCGCTCTGTACTTTGACATGGGGACATGTGTTCGTGCTACTATTTTACCTGTACCGGATTCTTATCCTCTCCCGCGGAGCCAGCCAAACCCGGCGATAATGAGGGAGGGGCCATCTATCAGAGGGACGATGCAACGATCGCGCCTCATCGACGCTGCTGGCATCGAGACGTTTGCCTACTGCGAGGGCACGGGGCCGCCCATCGTCATGCTGCACGGCTGGGCATCCACGGCGGATATGTGGCAGCCCGTCCTGAACAAGCTGGGGACTGATTACCAGGTGATCGCTCCTGACTTGCCTGGACACGGGCGCACGGCGGGCGGCAGGCAGCCCTTCGGGATCGCTTTCTTCCGGCGCTGGCTGGCTGGGCTGTTCGATGCGCTGAAGCTGCCACAGGCTACGTTGATCGGCAACTCTATGGGCGGGGCGATCAGCCTGGCCTACACGCAGGCACACCAGGAGCGAGTCACACGGCTGGTGCTGGTGGATGCGCTGGGGTTGAGCGAGGCCATCCCCTGGAGCACGGTTCCGCGCATCATGCGCCGGATGCCGCACCTCGTCGCCGCCGCGATCACCCGGCAAGCCGATCCGCACCTGCTGCGCTGGGTGGACTCGCTGATCGTGGCCGACCCGTGGGGCCAGCCGCGCGAGACGATTCTGGAAACGATCCGGCTCAACTCACGGCAGGGAATATGGCCGCTGTGGTCGGGGTTGCGCCTGCTGCTGGCGGATTTCCTGCTCCCCAGCCAGCGGCGCGACTTCACCCGCCGCCTGGCGGACATCCGCGTGCCGACCCTAATCGTGTGGGGGCGGCACGATGGGCTGTTGCCCGTCGCGCACGCCTTCGCCGGAGCGCAGACTATTCCCGATTCGCAGGTGGTTGTGCTGGAACGCAGCAGCCACGAGCCTATGCTGGAAGAGCCTGCGGAGTTCGTCCGCGCTGTGCGGGCGTTCCTGAACGGGGCGGGATAATGGGTGCGCGATTCCCGGAGCGCGCCCCACTGATGAAGCTAGCACGGGCTGCTGCCCACCGTCATAGGCTGATGCCGAGGAGGAACCATCATGCAGACCACTACCCAGATGAGCCGCATCACCCAGCTCCCCGAGGATCACCTCCGGGCATTCGTTGGGCAGGCCAGCGATGCCGAGTTGGTCGCCTACTGGGGGCCAAACGCCGCCGCCATCCGGAAGATGGCCCGCGAGCAGGTCGCGGCGCGCCGGCAGGGCGACTCGATGATCATCCTGCTGCCGGGATTGATGGGATCGACCCTCGAAGACATCGGCGACGACCCCCAGTTGCTGTGGATCAACCCGCTGGCCTACATGCGCGGGCAGGCCAACCGCCTCGACCTGGCTCCTGACGGCGTGACAGACGCGCTGCCAGGGGTGAAGGTCCGGGCGCGGGGGCTGGTGTGGCTGGTGTATGCCAAAATGCTGCTACGGCTCCAGAGAGACTACGAAGTCTACACCTTCCCCTATGACTGGCGGCGGGCCACGTGGGATGTGGTTCCGCAGCTCCGCGCGTTTATTGACCAGAAGATCGCGGCCAGCCCCTTCAAGCAGGTGACGCTGGTGGGGCATAGCCTGGGGGGACTGCTGGCCATCGACTACCTGATCGGCCAACAGACGCGCGCCCACGCCGAGCGCCACCTCAAGCGCGTGATCGCGCTCGGCACGCCGTTCCGGGGGGCGCTCCCGGCGGTATCCATCCTGGCGCGTGGCGACGAACCCAAGCTCAGGTTGATCAAGGCATTGAACCCGCAGAACGACCCACTGCGGATGCTGCGTACCTTCCCCAGCCTGTACGAAATCCTGCCTGCCCCGAAGGGGTTGTACCCGGACTGGGACCCGGTCCCTGAGCAGGACATCTGGGACGCCAGCACCTGGGAGCACCAGGGTGTGACCATCCACCGGGATCACCTGGCGCGGGCGCTCAAGCATCACGAGGCGCTCTCCAAGGCCGACCCGCAGGTTCCCATCGAGATCGTGGCCGGGGCGCTGTACGAGACACCTACCGGGCTGGATGGCGACCTGCTGCGGGGCATCATCCGCAAGATGTGGGAGGGGCTGGCAGGCGGGGATGGCACTGTGCCTATCGCCTCAGCCCGTTTCGGAGACCGACCGGCCTACTACGTTCACGAAGTCCATGTGGAGCTGGTGCTGGAAAACAGCGTGATCGACGGGGTTGCAGACTGGGTCGAAGGCGGGCAACCGGATCGGCTGGAGCAGCGGGTGGAGGACGTGATTCGGGTGGATGGGCCGCTGCGTGAGGCCATGCTGGTGGTGCCGGAATCGGTGGCTGAGACGGTCAGCGCGGACCGCATCGCCCAGAAGGTAATGGCTGACGAACCGCTCAACCATGAGGAGCTGAAGGCGCTGCAAACGCTGATCTAGCTGGGTGCGCGATGGCGGAGATACGCTACCTGGGCATCGCGGGCTGGCATCTGCGGGCAGGGGAGGATAGCCTGCTGATTGACCCCTACTTCACCCGCCTCTCGCTGTGGCGAGCGCTGGTGGGCTACGCCAGCCCGGATGTTGAAGCTGTCGCTGCCCACACACCCCCTGCCCGCTGGGTGCTGGTGACGCATCCGCACTACGACCACCTAGCGGATGTGCCGGCGGTGGCTCGCCTGACTGGGGCGCGGGTGTATGCGTCAGCGCAGGGGTGCAGGCTGCTGACTCTACTGGGCACTCCGGGCGAGGAGATCGCGGCGGGCGACCGCCTTGACCTCGGCGTATTCCGGGTAGAGGTGTATGAGTCCCGGCACCGCACCCTCTTCCGGGGCATCCCGTTCGCTGGCCCGCTACGGCCAGGGCTGCGGCCACCGCTGCGGGTCAGCGACTTCCGTGTGGATGTGCAGTTCTCCTTCCGCATTCAGGTGGACGGCGTGCGAGTTCTGGTCGCCAGTGGCATCGATCACGAACCGGCTGTGGAGGCCGATCTGCTGCTGGTGGGGGCGGACGCCACGCGCGATCAGCTCGCCACGATCCTCGGCGCGACCCGACCCCGGCTGGTGATGCCCAACCACTGGGACGATCTGTTCCAGCCCCTGAGCAAGCAGGCCCGCCCCATGTTCATCCCGCCAAGAGGGGTTATCCCGTCCTTCAGGCGGATCGATCTGGATGCCTTTGCGCGTAGGGTCAAGGAGCTATGCCCCGGCGCGGAGGTGATCGTGCCCTGCCGCTTCGAGACACACCGGCTGTCACCCGGCTGACGGACCACCCCACCATGCCGGTCGGGGTTTGAGGGCCACGCCCTAGTCGTCATCGCTGTTATCGTTGTCCCCGCTGCCATGATCGTCGTTGTCGTCCCCGGCATGGCCCTCATTATCGTTATCGTTGCCGTTTTCGCCGCCCGGCCCTTCAGTTGGAGGGGGCGGCGGAGGTGAGGTTGGCCCGGCAGTGGGGGCGGGCGATGCGGTCGGCGGGATGGCCGTGGAAGCAGGCGTCGAGGTGGGTGGTTGAGTGGCGGTCTGCGTGGGGGCAACCGTTGGCGGGGATGGAGAGGAAGTTCGCTGAGCGGTCGGCTGGATGGCTGGCCTGGGTGGGACCGGTTCCCCTTCAACCGTGATCGCGCTGGCCAGGAGCAGGCCATCTGCTGTCCGCCCTTCGACAACCGCCCGCCGCCCAATAGCAGGCTCACCCTGGACTAGCGTGTCGGGCGTGATCTGCACCGGCAGCGCCGAGACGATCCACGCAGCCGGCTGGATCGTTTCAATTGTGCCATTGAATCTCACCTGCGCCTCGCGCCCGGACTCCAGCAAGGCGCGCACCTCGTCACGCCGCTCCTGATCGAAGCGAGCGGCGAGGGCCTCCCGTGCGGTATCATCCGATGCCAGCACCAGCCGGGCATTTTCCACGCCCAGCTTGACGCCGTACAACGTACTGCCTGGCAGGGCTGAGCCAGAGATGGCCACCAGGATCAGACCCACCCCGAAGAGGATCAGCACCAGTGCCAGCAGCTCCAGCAGCGGCGCGTGGAGCCGTCCTGGGCGTGGGCGGTGGAGGGCAGGCGCACGGCGCATGGCCTGGGCCGCCGCCAGCATCTCTGCTCTCGAGCGGCCCCTGGCGTCGGGCGATGGTTCCGGGCGGAGCCGCGACAGGGCAAGTGCGGTTTCCAACAAGGGGCGCAGCTTCTCCCTGTCATCCGGGTAGCGGGCCAGGACCTCGTCGAGGGGCTGTTGTTCGAGCGCGACCAGGCACTCGATCAGCTTGGCTTCCAGTTGTTGTTCCATCACCCGCTCTCCACCGAGAGCCTGCGGGCCAGCGCCGCCACCGCGCGGGCTTGAAGTTGTTTGACCGCCCCTTCCGTCTTGCCCATCATCTCGGCCACATCCCGGATGGGCAGGTCGCTGCCGTAGCGAAGGGCGATCACCGTCCGCTGATCGTCGGTCAGTTCGTCCAGCGCGGCCATCAGGGCTTCGCGCGTCAGGCTTGCCTCAACAGTCTCGTGCGGCCCCATCTCGTTGCTGGCAAGGTGGTTGTCCAGCTCAGCAGTGGGCGCACGGTAGCGCTGGCGATGGTAATCGCTCACAACCCGCGCCGCCACCCCATATAACCATCCCTGCAGAGTATGGGGCGGCGCGTGGCGGTCGCGCAGCGCGCTCAACAGCCGGACGAACACCTCGCTGGTCAGGTCCTCCGCCACGTCGGGGTCGCTGACCCGGTAGGCGATGTAGCGGAAAATGGGCGTGTAGTGCAAATCGTGAATCTGGGCCAGCGCTTCCGGGTCAAGGCTGCGGGCGCGCGCCAGCAGAGCAAGCTCATCTTGCACGGCAGGGATTCCTCGCGTACCGGTCGGCAGCAAGCTCAGGGTGTCATGGGCCGACCACATGCCCCAGTGTACCTCATTAGGCCCAGCCCCGCTGTTGAGGGGACCCACGTGGAAGCGGCCAGCAGCACACCCTGGCGCTGCTGGCCACCCATCGTCCTTGCCGGCTGATCGGCAGCACAAGACACTTGTGCGGGTCTAATCGTCGTCGCTGTTATCGTTGCCGCCGCGATCGTCATCATCGTCGCCACGGTTGTCGTTGCCGCCGCGATCGTCGCTATTGCCTCCACGCCGATTGTCGTTCGCATTATCGCTGCCGCCAGCCTCGCACACATCGCCGATGCGGTCGCCATCCGAGTCGGACTGGTCGGGGTTGCTTACCCAGATGCAATTGTCGTGGTCGTCGTCCACTCCATCCCGGTCGGAGTCGGCTGAGAGGTTGTCATTGGTGTTGGCATTGCTGTTGACATTCCAGACCCTGGTGGAGTTGTCGTTGTTGTTGCTGTTCTCGTTATCGTCGTCAGCATTATCGTTGCTGTTGTTGTTCTGGTTGCTGTTTTCGTTCTCCCTCTCAGCGGAGTTGTCGTTGCTGTTGTCGTCTTCGTCGTCGGAGTTGCCATTACTATTCTGGTTGCCGTTTTCCACTGAGGCGGTGTTGTCATTGGAATTATCCTCAACGGCGAGCGTGAGCCTGACCACCGCCAACGTGCCATCGTCCTGCTGTTCAACCTCCACGCGCACCTGTGCGCCGGGCCGGAGTCCTGGCGGGAGCTGGATATCCGAGCGCAGGGCGAGCGGCTGCCCATCCACGACCAGGGTTGTGTCGTCCATGAAGTCCAGTGTGCCGGTCAACTCCTGCGCGGCGGCAGGGGAGGAGGCCGCGCAGGCCACGGCTATGCCCAAAGCTATCACCGCTACCAGCGCCAACCCGATGATGCGAACCAATCCATGCTTGAACACGGTGCTTATCTCCTTGCCCTTTCAGATGATTTTGAGTTGCTTCATCCAGATAGTCGAGGGAAGGGCAGAAAAGTAACGGGTCGAAGTTGGGCAGTCTTCTAGAACCATTCTGGGGCACAGAATCGGTGGAAGCGCCGAGGCGGCGTGAGAGGGGCGGCGGGGTTTGGCCGAAAGGGCTTTCGGCCAGACGCTTAATCCTCGGCAGTGGGGAGGGTGAAGCACAAGAGCGCGCCAGACGTGCCGGGGGGTGGGTCGGCGGCCCAGATGCGCCCGCCATGCGCCTCGACGATGTGCCGCGCTATCGCCAGGCCGAGGCCCGTACCACCGCCACGCCGGGCGCGGTCGGAGCGGTAGAAGCGCTCGAAGATGCGCTCCCGCTCGTCAAGGGGGATGCCGGGGCCGGAATCCAGGATGCTGACGGTGATCCAGCCTGCGCCGGGCTGGGCGTCGAGGGTGATTCGGCCACCTGGCGGGGTGAACTTGATGGCATTGTGAAGCAGATTAGTCAGCACGCGCACCACGTGGCCGGAATCGGCCAGCACGCGCAGGTCTGCGGGGATGCGGTTGTCGAGCGTGTGCTCATGGCGGGTGGCCAGCTCGGCCATGTGCTGGATGGCCTCGCCGGCGATGTCGCGCAGATCGACCGGGAGGAGGATAAACTCAGCGCGGCCTGACTCGATCATCGAGAGGTCGAGCAATTCCTGGGACATCTGCTCCAGCGTGCCGATCTCTAGGGCGATCTTGTCCAGCAGGGAAGCGGCGCGGGAGGGGTCGCGGATGGCCCCGCGCAGGAGCGTATCCACCAGCAGGCGGATGGAGGTCAGGGGGGTGCGAAGCTCGTGGGAGATGTTGGCGACCATGTCGCGGCGGGCACGGCCCAGGCGCTGAAGCTCGCCTACATCCTCCAGTGCCACGACGGCATAGAGCCGCCCCGCGAGTTCAACCCGGCGGGCGCGAACGCGGTAAGGCCGCGCCTGGATCGCGATCTGCTGGGTGGGCGGCTCCTCGGTGTGCGCCAGCGCGGCGCTGATCAAGTCGTCCAACTCATGATGTCGGGTGATCGCCATGACGCTCTCGCCGGGGGTGGCGCCCGCCCCAAACAGGTCGCGGGCGGCGGCATTCAAGAATGCGACACGGCGCTGGTGGTCGACCAGCAGGAGGGCATTGTAGGCGACCTCGGATAGGGCTTCGAGGGCGGCCTGGCGGGCCTGAACCTCATCGAGGCGGGCCTGGGCTTCGCGAGTCGCGCGGGCGCGGGCAGCAAGATCGGCGACCTGGCGTCGAAGGTCGCTGAGGCGGGCGAGGAGCAACCCCAACACCAGGAGGAGGAGCAGCACCAGAGCTGCGGAGAGGATGTCCAACTTTCTATGTCCTTGCCCTGATCCGGCCTCCCACCGAGGCAGGCCGGGGACGATCCATGCTCTACCCGTTGGACTGCTGGGCGGGCTGACGATCAGGCCGGGTCGCCGCGCGCTCCATATCAGCAATGGTGGCAGCGACGGACTCAATCGCCACGCGCTGTTTACGATAGAGGTCGGATTCGCTCATTGCTAGACGGAGGGCCACATCACGCACTTTGCGCCCCTGGACAAAGCGCATCTCGAGGATGTTGTACAGGATCCACTCCGTGGTGGTCATGCTACGCTGACCGCCGGGCTTCAGATTCTCGATGGCCTGCTGGAGCACCGCCCGCACCGCCCGCTGCGGGTTGCCCTCGTTCTCAGCCATCGCCTGCCGGACAACCGCCAGGCTCAGCAACGCCGAGTCAGTCAGACGCGGGCCACCCCAGTAGTGGCTCAGCGCATCCTTGACGCGGTCCACGAAGTCCGGGCTGACCAGGCGGGATGGCTCGCGGGGGGCGGCCAGCGCCTCGACGCTCTGGCGGGCGGCCCCCTGCAATCGCTGCATAGCTTCCATCTCCGGCAGCAGCCCTTCGAGGGCCGCAAACACCCCCGATTGCAAGCGGCGATCTTCCAGCACCTCGGCAGCGCGGGTGGCCAGGGCCATTAGCACCCGCCAGCGCTCCTCCTCATGCAGGGGGGTGGTTTCGCCGGGGGCGGCAACACCCAGCAGGCCGATGAGGCGCGGGAGGGCGTCGCCTGTCCCGTTGCCGCCATTGTGCGCGTGGAGGGGGATCAGCCAGAAGCCACGCCACCGGAACACATCACCCGCGCCGTTGATCTCAGTAGGCTCCGGCAGATCGTGGTTAGCCAGCTCCGAGGCGGCGGCCAGCTCATCGCGGAAGCCCTCAGCCAGGCCAACGGCTCTCTCCAATCGGGGGCCGCCCTCTTCCAGCGAGGCAACAAAGGCGGAGCGGACGCGCAGGTACTCGCACAGGGCGTTGAGGATCGCATCGAGCAACTGGTGGAAGTCGGCAGCCGTCAGCAGCCGATCCTCCAACTCGCGGATGCGGCGGATCTCGGATTGGTTGCCGACGTAGATCAGCCAGCGTTCCAGGTAAGGGCGGACGAGGGTGATGATCCACTGAAGGGAGAGGATCACCGCCACAGCCAGGAAAGGCATGACCTGATCGCCGGGCAGGCCGAGCACTGCGCCAGCGCGGGGCACCCAGATGATCACCGCCAGGGCGGCAATCGCCACCACCGGGCCGCGCAGGAAGAACTGGAGCATCTGCGACTTGACTACGCGATCCGGCAGCAGCGAGCCAAAGAAAGCCATCACATAGGACATGAAGGTGAGCATGACGGCTAGAGTCGCATCGGCCAGTAGGAGGACCGCATAGAACAGGGAAGGGGGCAGGTTAGCGGGGCCGGAGACCACCAGGAAGGGGAAGACCGCCAGCGCAGGGGCGAGGTTGGTCAGCAACAGATAGGTCATGCGGCGGCGCATGACGCTGGTGAGGGTGCGGCGACGTGCCCGGATGATGAACCAGAAGCTCAGCACCACCGAGCTGGCAAAGTACGCGAAGAAGAGCGGAAGCACTGGCCCTGGCTGGAAGTGAGGCGCAGGATCAGGCAGTGGGTCGCGGACGATGAGATCGGTGGCCAGCACCAGGATCAGGAAGACCGCCGCCACCAGATATAGGAAGCGGACCCCCCAACGCCGCCGCCCGCGCGAGGGAAGGCCGGTCATGGAGAGGATCGCATCCGAAATGTGAACGTAAGCCGCCGGTGTAAAGGCGATGCCGATCCACTGGAAGCGCAGCCAGGTTTCGGCGGAGGACAGTGTATCGCTGAAGCTGACCCCCAGGTCGCCGATGTAGGTGAGGGTGACGAACAGCAAAATGGCGCTGTAGGCCCGCGCCACCCGGTTGCGGATATCCTTGACCAGGCTGTACAGGAAGAAAGAAGCCGAGATGGTGGCAATAGCCGCACTCAGGCTTTCGTTAAGCAGCGGGCCGAGAACGAGAAAGAGATGACGCATAAGCGGACCTCACCCCCTACACAGGGCAGGTGTGGATGGTTGAGTCGTGGCATCCCATATATACCACCTGGCGGCCACTTTGCCTCAGCGCAGGGACTGGCCGAAGAACAGGGCGATATCCTGGTTAGGATAATACCGATCATTGTAACCGGCGAACACCAGCCCACGCTGCTGCAGAAAACTGATGGCCGGGTAATTCTTAGTCTGGGTCTCGACGATCAGGTGGCGCAGGCTGCGCTCGAGCGCCCACTGGCGCACCGCGCGCAGCAGCGCCGTGCCGACGCCCTGCATTCGGTAAGGGCGATCTACCACCAGGTCGGCCACCCAGGCGATCTGCTGGGCGGCATCCTCGCGCACATTGACATAGCCTGCCAGTGCATCGGCCCGCTGGGCCACCAGGAAGACCTCACCCTGCGCCCAGGACTGCATCAGCGCCCCGCGGTCCCGGGGGTAGAGCGTCGTTACTGTGCGCGGCAACCGGGCAGGCCGGAAAGCCACGCTGAGGCCGCCCTGCCGCTCATCCACCACCATCTGCCAGACCCAGTCGGTGCTGGCCGAATGGTCAAATTCCAAGCACAAATCATAGTCGCTGGGCATGGGCGGTCGCAGGGTCAGGGCGGTGGTAGGCGGGACAGCGCTCATAGGGGGAATTTTAACTGACCCGCCGCTTAGGGCGCAAAGCGAATGCGGGTAACGTGCCCATAGGCCACAGGGGGATGCCCGATGTGCCCCGCATCCGGTTGATTGGTAGGGCCGGTGGTTGATCCGAACCCGGCCATCAGGGAGGCCGGAGGGTGGGGCTGCTTCGTTGGCCTCTCACGCCCTCGCCCAAGTTCGTAGCGGACTCTGGGCAAGCGCTAATTGGCTCTATTTGGTACTATACATGGACTCATCCATGCGCTAGACTTAGCATGATGCTGTACACAGACGGGAACAGGACGCTCTCATGTTCAGCCTGACCCTCGACCGCGACGCTCAGGAGCCGCTCTACCGACAGATTAAGCGCGCACTGGCGGCCCAGATCGAGCACGGCCTGCTGGCCCCCGGCGACCGCCTGCCACCCACCCGCCAGTTGGCCGGGCAGCTCGGCGTGGCACGGATCAGCGTGGTGGCCGCCTATGAGGAATTACGGGCTGAAGGGTGGATCACGGCCCAGGTGGGGCGGGGCACGTTCGTCGCCGAGCGTGAGGAGGTGCCGCTGCCCGGCGGGGGGGCGTCGCTGGCCGGGACGGCTCGTGCGCCAGGCGCAGCGCTGCGCGACCTGCTGCGATTGGCCGCCCGCCCCGGCGTGATCGACTTCAGCCAGGGTTCGCCCGCCGAGGATTTCCTGCCCGTCGGCCTGATCCGGGATGCCATCAACGCGGTGCTGGCCCGCGACGGCGCGGCAGCGGTAGCCTACGAAAGCCCGGAGGGCTACCTCCCGCTGCGCGAGGCCATCGCCCGCAGCCTACGCTGGCAAGGTATCCCGACTCACGCCGGGGAAGTTCTGATCACCGGCGGCTGCCAGCAGGCCCTCGATCTGGCGGTGCAGGCGCTGCTCAACCCTGGTGATGTACTGCTGACCTCCAACCCCACCTACGCAGGGATGCTGGACATCGCCCAGGCGCGGGGCGTGGTGGCAGTCGGCGTGCCGGTGGATGCAGAGGGGATGCGAACAGATGCAGTGGAGGAGCTGATCATCGAGCACCGCCCGCGCCTGCTGTACATCGCGCCGACCTATCACAACCCCACTGGCACAGTAATGCCGCTGCACCGCCGCCATCACCTGCTGGACATCGCCGCTCGCCACCGCCTGCCGGTGCTGGAGGACGCTGTCTACGAGCCGCTGACCTACGTCGGAACCCCGCCGCCGTCGCTCAAAGCGCTGGAAGCAGAGGGCGAGGCCGCCGCCAGGGGCATGGTGTTGTATGCCAGCAGCTTCAGCAAAGTGTTCCTGCCGGGGATGCGGATCGGCTACCTGGTGGCGGGAGGGCGTCTGTACCAGCGCCTCGCCAGCGTCAAGCGCGCCGCCGATGTGTGCACCCCCGCCCTCAATCAGCGGGCGATGCAGGTGGTGATGGAGGGCAGCGCCCTGCGGGATCATCTGGCGGAAGTGCAGGTCGCCTGTGCACAACGCCGCGCTGCCATGCTCGATGCGCTGACCCGGCACTTCCCTACCACGTCGTGGGATGAGCCAGCAGGCGGGCTATACGTGTGGGCGCGGCTGCCGGGGGATGGCCCCACTGCCACCGAGCTGTTCCTGCACGCGGTCCACAGGGGCGTGGCCTTTGCGATGGGGCCGCTGTTCCACACCGATGGCGGAGGCGCCTATCATCTGCGGCTGAACATCGCTGCACACCCGCCGGAGATCATCCAGGAGGGCATCCGCCGCCTGGCCGCCGCCTGGCGCGACCTGGCGGCGGGCTACGAGCCGGTGGGGGAATCAGAAGGTGCACCCTTCTTGTGAGGGTGATCGAGTTCGATCTCATACAGGTTACACGTTCCCAGTGGGGGAAAGGACCCGGATGGCCAAGGATTACGGATCGCTACCCATCAACTACGTTCGCCGCAGGGATCGAGCCGTCGAGGACGAGGAGTGGATCAAGAGCTTCCTACACCAGGCCCCGTACTGCGCCCTGGCGACGGCGGTGGACGGGCAGCCGTTCATCCACACCAACCTGTTTGCCTACGACGAGGCGGCGCACGCCATCTACCTGCACACCGCGCAGGTGGGCCGGACGCGCTCCAACGTCGAGGCCAACCCGCGCGTGTGCTTCAGCATCAGCCAGATGGGGCGGCTGCTGCCCGCCGACGAGGCGCTGGAGTTCAGCGTCGAGTACGCGGGCGTGACGGTGTTCGGCACAGCGCGGATCGTCCAGGATATGGAGGAAGCTCGCCACGGGTTGCAATTGCTGCTGGACAAGTACGCGCCGCATCTGCGCCCCGGCCAGCACTACCGCCCGATCCAAGACGACGAGATCAGGCGCACCGCCGTATACCGCATTGATATCGAAGCATGGAGTGGCAAGCGGAAAGTCGCACCGGAGGACTTTCCCGGCGCGTACCTCTGGCCGATAGCTGACGGCTGACAGGCTGAAACGTTGACGTGCTGCAATGCTGCAGGAGGCAGGAATGGACTTCGACCTACGTAACCCGCGCACCCTGTCGATGACCGCCATCATGACGGCGCTGGTGATGGGCCTGACGCTGGCCCACATCAGCCCGACGCCGGTGGGCGGCTACATCCACCTAGGGGATATCGCCGTGTATTTTGCCGCGTTCGCCTTCGGCCCCTGGGTCGGGATGATCGCTGGAGGATTGGGCGCGGCGCTGGCCGACGTGATCGGCGGCGGGGCGGCCTGGGCGCCGCTATCGCTGGTGGCGCATGGCCTTCAGGGCCTCGTCGCCGGATGGATCGTTCAGCGGGCAGCGACCCCCCGCCGCATGGCGCTGGCCTGGCTGGCCGGAAGCCTGATCCTGATCGTTGGGTACTTCGTCGGCGAGGCGCTGTTCTACGTCGGCCCGGCCACTGCCGCGCTCGAAGTTCCCTGGAATGGGGTGCAGGAGGTGGTCGGGGCGCTGGGGATCGCTGTCTACCTGGCTGTGCGACGCGCCTACCCGCGCCTCAGCCACGCGGAGTGACCCTCACCTCCTACCCCCTCCGCACAGCGGAAGGGGGATCGGTTGAGTACCTATGATCCGCGTCGAGAGCCTGCGCTACAGCTACCCACCGACCCCACCCGACCGGGCGCGAAGGGTCGTGTTGGATGGACTCTCGTTCGCGGTCGAGGTTGGGCGCTGCCTGGCCGTGACGGGCGCTAACGGCTGCGGCAAGTCAACGCTGTGTCTGGCGGTGGCCGGGCTGGCCCCTCGCCTGACCGGGGGGCGCCTCGATGGGCACATCAGCGTGGCCGGGCGTGACGTTCAGCGCCAGCCAACCGGCACGCTGGCCGATGTGATCGGCCTGGTGATGCAGGACCCGGCGGGCCAGCTCTTCAATTCCACCATCGAGGACGAGGTCGCCTGGGGGTTGGAGAACCTGGGCCTGCCACCCGCCGAGATGCCGGAGCGCATCGAGCGGGCATTGGCCCTGGCAGGGCTGACGCACGTTCCGCGCACCCAACCCCCGCAAACGCTCTCCGGCGGCGAGCAGAAGCGGCTGGCACTGGCCTCAGCGCTGGCCCTCGCGCCGAGGGTGTTGATCCTCGATGAGCCGGCGGGGGGTCTCGCCCCCGCTGCCCGCGCCGAGATGGTCGCCGTGCTGAAGCGCCTCCGCGCTGAGGAGAGCTTGACCATCCTCCTGGCCGAGAACGACCCGCAGGTCATCGCCGCCCTGGCGGACGAGGTGATCCTGCTAGCGGATGGGCGGATCGCGCAGCGCGGCGCGCCCCGCGCATTCTACGCCGCCCTCCATCGCTGCGCCTTTCCGGGCGTTGCTGTGCCGCCTGCTATCGTGTTCGCCCAGGCGGTCGCCGGGGCAGGCGGGCCTACCTCATCCCCTCTAACAGCCGCCGAGGCAGCGGAGCAGCTTCGCGGTTTTGATCGACCCCCTGATCTCTCCCCAAATGGTCGCAGGGGCAGTTCCCATAGGCCCGCCAGTGAAGGGTCGGCCATCAAGTTGGAAGGTGTGGCGTTCGCCTATGATCCCTCCCGGCCTGTCCTGCGCGATCTCTCCCTGGCTATCCCGCGCGGGCAGTTCGTGGCCCTGGTGGGCGATAATGGCGCGGGCAAGACCACTCTAGCCCGCCACTTGATCGGCCTGCTGCGCCCGGCGCGCGGAACCGTCCGTGTGCTGGGCGAGGACGCCGCTGGGTTGAGCATCGGCCAGTTGGCCCGGCGGGTCGGCTTTGCGTTTCAGAATCCCGAATTGCAGATATTCAGCCCGACCGTCCGCGAGGAGGTGGCCTTTGGCCCGCGCAACCTCGGGCTGTCTGGCCCGGCCCTCGATGCGGCGGTGAAGGCTGCGCTGGATCGCTTTGCCCTACGCCCGCTGGCCGATCACCCCCCTGCCGCGCTGACCTTCAGTGCGCGGCGGATGGTGGCCCTGGCATCCATTGCTGCCATGAACACGCCGATCCTCGTCCTCGACGAGCCAACCGTCGGCCTGGATGCCGCGCACACGGCACGGGTGATGGATTGGCTCAGCGAGCGTCGCGCTGCCGGGACGACGGTTCTGCTGATCACCCACGATATGGATTTGGCCGCCCGCGCGGACCGCGCTCTGGTGATGCTCGGTGGGCGCATCGCCGCCGACGGCCCGCCCCCTGACGTGTTCTTCCAGGTCGCAACATTGCGCGAGGCCGGGCTGGAGCCGCCGTTCGCGGTACAGCTTGCGCTCGAAGTGGGCTATCCCGCCCTCGCCGCTGACCTCACCCCACAGGGCGCGGCCCGCGCCTGGGTCGAGGCGGCTCGCTGGAAGCGAGTGGAATCTTCCGCATCCCGGCAAACGCTCGTGGCGCCCACTCCGGGAGGGATCGATGACCAGGATCAACGCTGAGGGGCTGAGGTGCTAACCGCTAACCGCCAATCGCTGACCGCTGATAACTCGTGGCTATTGCGGCTCGATCCGCGCGTCAAGCTATGGTTCGCCCTGCTGGGGATGGCCGTCAGCATCGTCGCGCCACAGCACGCCGTGTTGCTGGCGGCGCTGGCTGCTTGCCATCTGATCCTGCTACTGGGTGGGGTCTCCGCGCGCCAGATCGGGCTGGCGTGGCGCTCGCTGGCGCTGATCGTCGCCCTGATCCTGATCGCCCAGCCGCTCCTGTTGCCTGGCCCCGGCCCAGCGCTGGTGCAGATCGGCCCCATCCGCATCACCGAGGCGGGGCTGCTGGCCGGGCTGCGCTACGCGCTGCGCGTCTCGGCAGCCACCTTCGCCGCCCTGGTAGCCGTGCTCAGCACGCCGACTCGCGCCCTGGTGCGCGGCATGGAGAAGCTGGGCCTGCCCTACACCCTCGGCCTGACCATCGGACTGGCGCTGCACTACTTCGGCGCGGTCGGCGACCTGTACCGGGCGATCTCCGACGCACAGCAGGCGCGCGGCTGGGACTTATCCAGAGGGGGAACGTTCAAGCGGGCGCGGGCCGCCGTGCCAACCCTAATCGCCACCATCATCGCCTCGTTGCGGCTCAGCGACTCGCTGGCGTTGGGGCTGGCCGCGCGGGGCTTCGGCATGGCCCGCCCGCGCACCCACCGCCGCGACATCGCCATGACGCGGGCGGACTGGTGGGCGCTGGCGATGATCACGGTAGGGTTTGTCCTGCTTGCCATAGCGCTCCTCTGAGTCGCCAGGGATTTGACTCCCACGCCTAATCAGGCCATCATGAGAGCGGCGGGGTTAGTCAAGCATCGCGCCACCTGCCCTTGCCCCACCCACCGCCATAAGGAGGAGGTCAGCTTGGAGTATCTGATCGCCGTTCTTCGCGTCATTCACATCGTCAACGCCATTCTGATGGCCTGGCCGTTCTACGTGCTGGTGATCGCCAACCACCGCGCGCGGCTCGGCCCACCGCTAGGCGACCGCGCCGACATCTACATGGAGAGCATCATCCAAAACCGCGCCATCCCTTGCTTCATCTTCCAAAGCACGGCCCTGGTCAGCGGGCTGGCCCTGATCCTGCTGCGGGGTATGGGTCTGGGGGCGTTGATCTCAAATCCGGCGCTGGGGCTGAAGTTCTTGCTGCTCCTGCTGATCACCGCCCAGTTGACCTACGTTCACACCCGGCTGCACCCGCAGCTCGACGCGCTGTTTGCCCAGGCTGGCTTGCCTGTGCCGGAGGATATCGCCACCCGCATCACGGCCCTGCGAGTCCGCCGCAAGCGCCTGGCCTCGATTTGCCTGTTCTGTGTGCTGACGGTGGCCATGCTCGGCGTGCAGGTATGGCAGCCCTTCCCTGTGTGGCTCACGGTTGTCCTCGTTCTGGCGATTGCCCTGTTCACCTGGCGCTCCTACCGCCGCGCCCCGGCCTTCGGCTGGGTATAGCACAGCAAGCTGCCGTGCCAAAGGGCGAAGGGACAAGTAAGGCTGCCGGAGCGATCTCCCCTCGCGCTTCTTGCCACCCTCCCCGCTTGACAATCCCCGGCCATGTCGGGTGTAATTAGGCCAGCCCAACCGCGCCTCCCTATCGGCGCGGGTCGACACAAAGAGACTCTCCTCATGCTCTATCCCAGCAACTGGCTCCAGCAGCCTCTCCATCGCCGCATTGTCGAAGCCGCCCGACAGTTTGAGGAATACACTCTGCTGTTGCGCCCCATGCGGCGGCATCTGTTCATCCAGACCTACGATGGGCCTTCTGCGCCCATCATGGCTCCGCTGGTTGAATCGTGCTTCGGCGCGCTGTGCCGCGCAACGGACCCCGACATGAAACCCTGCGTGGTGATCGAGACGGAGAAGGTCCACCCCAAACTCAAGGCCCTGTACGAACAGCGCGGGGTGCTGTGGGCGTACTTCCACGAAGCAGGAAACCAGTTTGTGCTGGATTGCTACCACGCGGGCACGCGGATGCACATTGAGGACAAGACAGGGAACCTGACCAAGTTGTTGGCTGCGCCGCTTGCCTGGTACGAGCGCGGCGGCAGCACCACCCAGGGCTACCTGGTGCACAGCTTCAGCGAACAGTTCCTACGCGCGGCGGTGCTCGATCTAGCCCCTCGCTATGGCGTGGAATGTCATCATCAGGTGGCCCTGAACTGGATCGTCAGGCCGTCCGCTGAGCTGACCCCGGAGGAACGCAGGCTGTTTCGCCACGAGATCGACGCCGTGGTCATGCAGTCCTTTGAGCTGGACCAGTACGGTACGGTCGTCCTGCCGATCAAACTCGATCTGCATGGATCGCATCGCACGGATGCCAGGGTTGCCCGCCGCGACCAGGCCATCCGTGAGTTGTGCGAGCGGTTCGGCGTGCCGCTGCTGACCATCCGTCCCGGCAGCGCGCCGGACTGCTACGAGTTCTCGTGCCCGGTGCTGAGTCAGGAGGTGCTGGAGGTGCAGGGCATGACCGTGCCGGGGTGGTCAGAGGCGCTGGAGCAGTTTCTCTACGTGGCGCTTCAGTGGTTGGGGCGGCTGTAGACTGCCCCCAGCAAAAAAGAGAGGCGTCCTTGCCGCGCCTCTGTGAAATGTTCTGCAAACCGAGTCGCTGCTACGCTAGGTAATCCCTGAGCTGCCGTGATCGTCTGGGATGGCGCAGCCGCCGTAATGCCTTGCCCTCGATCTGCCGGATGCGCTCCCGCGTCAGGCCGAACTTCTGCCCGACCTCTTCCAGCGTGTAGCTACGCCCGTTTTGCAGGCCAAACCGCAACCGCAGGATGCGCGCCTCGCGCGGCGTCAAGGTCGCCAGCACCTCTTCTACCTTCTCGCGCAACAGGTTGTCATACACACTCTGGGTCGGGGTGGGGGTGCTATCGTCCTCGATGAACGACCCCAGCTCGCTGTCCTCTTCCTCGCCCACCGGGTGCTCCAGTGAGAGCGGCTGCCAACTCACCTTGAGCATCCACTGCACCTTGCGTGGCTCCAACCCCAGCGCACTAGCGATCTCTTCCGGTGTCGGCTTGCGACCGTTGGTCTGCTCAAGCTGGCGGGCGGTCTTGTACAGGCGGCGGATGCGGTCGGACATGTGCACCGGCACGCGGATCGTCCTCCCCTGGTCAGCAATGGCACGGGTGATGGTCTGCCTGATCCACCACGTGGCATAGGTGCTGAAGCGGTAGCCCCGCCGGTAGTCGAACTTCTCCACGGCCTTCATCAATCCCAGGTTGCCCTCCTGGATCAAATCCAGGAACGGCACGCCCTGGCCCATGTATTTTTTGGCGATGCTGACCACCAGCCGCGTATTGGCCTTGATCAGGTGTTCGCGGGCCAACCTGCCGTCTTCAACCATCCCTTCGATGGCGGCACGTGTCTCGGCGGGTGTGTCGGGGGGCAAGCAGCCGAGCCTTTTGCAAGCGAGGTTGCCCTCTTCGAGGCGGCGGGCCAGGTCCACTTCCTCTTCGGTGCTCAGTAGCGGGACGCGGGCCATCTCCTTGAGGTACAGCCCCACGGTGTCGTCCGATGAAACCCCCGAGAGGTCAAATGTGTCCTCGTCGCTGATCATCTCCTCCGGCAGCTCGGCCAAGTCAAAATCCGGTTCTTCCTCTTCTGGGTCGTCCTCGTCTTCCTCCTCCAGCAGCTCGGCGATCGCCATCTTACGGGCATTGAGAGGCACGTCCTCTTTGTCGTCGTAAATATCAACCCCAGCAGCAGTCAGCGCGATGAATACTTCCTCAGCCTGCTCCAGGCTGTCGTCCGTATCAGGCATCACCTCGATGATGTCGTCGGTCGTGAGGTATCCTTGAGTCTCCGCTTTTTCCAGCAGATCGGTGATGTAGTCCAGGTCCTTATCGTCATCGTAGCTCATTCCAGGCTCCGTTGCTCGATACGCTGCCCAATTAAAGAAACGACCACCGGACGATAATAGTTACGCGCCTGATGAGAGCGCGCCTCGCCTTTTGATGGCCTACCTACGCTGCCGCCCAGCCTTGAAAACACATTCCGTACCTGCGGTTATATACAACACCAACCTGCCCGGTGGGTGCTGTTTTTTTTATCCCAGCTTACTGGTCGTCGAGCAGCGCACGTAGCGATGCCAGGCGAGGGTCGATTTGCTCCTGGTCACAATCACAGGAGCCTTCGTTTCGATTCTGGCCGCACTGGGGGCATAGCCCCTGACAATCGGGCTTGCACAAGACCTGGATTGGAACAGCCAGGATACCTTCTTCGCGCACAATCGGCGTCAGATCAATAAACCCACCCTCATCAATCACATAGGGTGGGCTGGCTTCTGGATTAGTGGAAAGGAGGAACAACTCTTCAAAGGGCACCTCGATTGGCCATTCACAGGGGGTCAGGCAGCGCACACATTCCACCGAAGTCTGCGCCCGTAGCATTCCTTGAAGCACCACCCCCTGCGGGGTGCGCGTCAGCCGCAGGCGGCCCTCCAGATGGTGGATCGTCACGTCCTGCGCGCAGAGGGTGTTTGGCTCGTCGAAGGTGAACTCGCGAGAGTAACCTGCCCCTTCCTTAAGGAGAAAGCCGACGTTGAGCCGGAGCAGACGGTTGTCAGTTTTGTGTGGGGTTGTCACAGTACCATTACACTTGATGAAGCCGTTGCCGGTCGGCACATACGGCATCAGAAGCGACACCACAACTGCCTTGCCGTAAGGGTCTCCGACTCGCCTGTTATACTCACCTGAGGTTGGGCTTGCTTAGTAAGGGAATTATAGCATACGTTTGAGGTGACGGTCAAGGATTCTTTTAACATTCTGAGCGGGCCACAACGCAGAACTCAAACCAGACTCAAATTGTAGGCCACGCCTCACCCCTGACATTTTGTGATTGGGCGAAACCGAGTTGTGCCCCCTGCCGAGATGGACTACAATCCGGCCCTCAGCTTGAGCCGCTTGGAGGAGAGTATGGCAACGCGCCGGATGAAGCTCCCCAGTTGGACAACCATCATTGCGTGGCTGGGCGTGATCGGTACCCTGCTGGGTATCATTGGCTTCTTCGCCATTGACTTGCCGGGGTTGCTCCATCCGCAGCCGCGGGGCCTTGATGAGGCCGCAGTGGTGGGGACGCTCTCGGCCCTGCAAGACCAGCGAGATCGGGCAGAGCTACAGCTTACCCACATCGCCATCGCCAACCAGCAATCGGCCAACCAGTCCACACAGCAAGCGCTCGATCAGCAGCAAGCGGTCTTTCTGGCGACGGTGGGCGCCGTCCAGACGGAGCAGGCGGCCTTTATCTCCACTCAGAACGCCATCGCTGCTGCCAGCGCCACCGCCCAGGCTGAGATGGAGGCCGCCACGGCTGCTGCGGGGACGGCTAGCGCCCATGCAACGGCAACCGCCAACGCGCTGGCCCAGATCGTCCCAACCTTCACTGCTACGCCGACGGAGACACCACCGCCCACCATCACTCCCACCCCTGCCCCCGTGACGGACTATCGGGCGTTGCGCAGTGCCGGGGTGCAGCTCAGCCCCGATGGACGGTTGGAGTTCACCTTGCAGACGGCTGAGCCTATCCCTGATCCGCCGCCCGCAGACCTGTCCTATGTCTGGCTGCTCGACACGGACCGCAGCCCTGCCACCGGCCTCTCTGTTCAGGATATGGGGGTGGACGTGCGTGTGGCGGTGCGCGCGCAAGACAGGACGTGGATCGGCACGCTGCGCACCGTCCAGGCCGACAGCAGCCTCGGCGATCCGTTCCTATTCACCGGGATCACCATCAGCGGGCCGCGTCTGAGCGCCAATCTCAACCCTCAAGAGTTGGGACTGCCGGACTCCTTTGACTGGGTTGCCAGAGCGGAGACAGATGGGCAGGCATTTCCCTTCTTCCCGGAGATCGGCCACCGCACGTTTGGGCCATAGCGCAGCGAGCGATCCGCCAGGGCGGCGAGCAAGAACCCATCCTCCATGCCTCTCACCGCCCCGGCCAACTGGCACGCCCTGCTGCCTACGGCTGGGTGTATGGGCGTAACCAGTCCCATAACTGCTGCGGCGTGACCGGCCTGCCGTCCAGCCGCACCAGCCAGTAGTCCTCCCACATCCGGCACTCGCGTGGCGGATCGCCGCGCAGCGTGTTGCTGGCGACGGTCTGGCCGCTCTGGGCGGCCAGCAGACGCACTGGCATCACCCACTGGAAGCGCTCGATGTCTGGCCCATTGTAGTAGCAGTGTTCGATCTTTTCCTCGTACTGTGCGCTGACGCACGCCACGAGCTGGGTCGAGAGCATCGTTCCGGGCCGCCAGCTTGCAGGCTCCTGGCTGGCCCAGGTGTGGTTCGTCCCCTGAGGATCGTTCAGCACCAGGGTCGGATGGACTCCCGCTCCGCCTGTATAGGCTGCTGCCTGCGGCACGCCTGCACCCGTCGCGCATATCTGGCGAACGGCTGCTTCTGCTGCCGCCTGCTGCGCCTGAAGATCGGGCAGGCTGTTTAGGTCACCTGTGAACCGCAACAGCCATGCGGCGATCCAACCTTCCTGCCCGTTGAAGTCAAATCGCACCCATGCCCGGCTGCCGCTCCCCCAGCGCGCAGTCGGCGCGATCACCGACCCCGTTGGAAGCTGTCCCAATGTGGCATAACTTGTGCCCGGCCCCGATCGCACGTTGACCGGGTTGGCGTTCGTGGCGGTGACCCCGCCCGGTGGCACGTTGGGTGGCGGTGTGGCAGGCTGGGTG
>DAOTYF010000006.1:0-4406 GCA_034434995.1 Anaerolineae bacterium | reverse complement strand
GCTGCTGCTGGCGGTGGCGCTGATCAGCGGCTTCGCCATCTATGAAGTAGCACGCGCCGCCCAGCCGCTGCTGCCGGGGCTGACTGCCTCTGAGGAGGGCCACACCCACGAGCACCCCGACGAACCATCTGAGGGACACGAGCACTGATAACCCAGCCCGGGGGACGCCGTTTTACGGCAGCACACAGACAGATTGAATAGCCCGATTCCCCCGGCAGGAGATGCTAAACATGATCGAAGAGAAAGCAGCGCCAAAAACCCAGGCCCCTGCCGGGGGTATTCGCCTGCCCACGCTAGCGCTGCTGATCTTGCCGCTCGCCCTGCTGGCGGCGGCGATTGCGCTATTCCTGGACACCGGCGGCGGCCTGACCTTGCGCGAGCCTGCCCCAGTCGAGAGCCTGACCGTCGAGCGGACGTTCCTGGAGCGCGGGCGCATCGAGGTGGTGGTGCGCAACGGCAGCCCGGAGGCGGTCGAGATCAGCCAGGTGGTGATCAACGAGGCAGTGTGGCCGTTCCATGTGACGCCCGCCCCGGCCATCCCGCGCCTGGGCAAGGCGACTGTTCACCTGGACTATCCCTGGGTCGAGGGTGAGACGTACACCATCCGCCTCTTCAGCAGCAACGGGATTCCGTTTGAGGTGACGATCCCCGCCGCTTTCACCACCCCGCAGCCGACACGGCGTACCTTCGTGGGCTTCGCGCTGATCGGGCTATACGTAGGGGTGATCCCCATCGCGCTGGGGTTGGCTTGGTTCCCAGCGCTGCGGCAGTTGGGGCGGCGCTGGATGGTCGTCCTGATGGCGCTCACCGTCGGGCTGTTGGTGTATCTCGGCATCGACACACTCAGCGAAGCGCTGGAGAAGGCCGCCGAGATCGCCGGGCCGCTGCAAGGCGTCGGGCTGGTGGGCATCGGCGCGGTGGCGACCTTCCTGCTGCTGGACGCCATCGGCCAGCGCCAGACCTCCACAGGCCGCGACGCGGCATCGCGCCGCCTGGAGATCGCCTACCTGATCGCGCTGGGCATCGGCCTACATAACCTGGGCGAAGGGCTGGCAATTGGCGCGGCCTACAGTGTCGGCGAGCTGGCGCTAGGTTCGTTCTTGGTAGTGGGCTTCATGATCCAGAACATCACCGAGGGGCTGGGCATCATCGCGCCGGTGCTGCGCGACCGCCCCAGCCTGAAGCACCTGGCGATCATGGGGCTGCTCGGCGGCGCGCCTGCCATCATCGGCGCGTGGATTGGCGGCTTCACGCCATCACCGGTGCTGGCGGTGCTGTTCTTCGCCATCGGCACGGGCGCCATCGCCGAGGTGACCTACGAGATCGCCCGCCTGATCCGGCACGATACCGCCCGCGAGCCGATGCCAGTGAGTGTCTTTGGCGGGGTGCTAGCCGGAATGCTGCTGCTGTGGGTGACGGGGTTGCTGATCAAGTAGGGGCGACCGACCGGTCGCCCCCGCTCGTTGCTCAGCACTCAGAACACCCGGCTGTCATCCGATAGAACGCCACGCCGGATCAGCAATTTCTCCATCTCCACAGCCCAGAACACCGCCGTGCTCAGCGCCAGGCAGATCGCCAGGTCGGCCAGCGAGAGCGGGCGCGTATCGAACAGGTCGTTGAAGAACGGGACGTAGACGACCATCAACTGCAGCAGCACCGTCACGATCACCGCAACGACCAGCAGTCGGTTGGAGAACACCCCCACCCTGAACAATGACTCGCGCGCCGAGCGCACCGCCAGCGCGTGCCCCATCTGCGAAAGGGTCATGGTCACGAACATCATGGTGTTCCAGGCAGGGTGGCCGCTCAGATAGGCCCACAGGCCAAGCCCCAGCGACACCAGTGCCATCACCGCGCCCACCCACAGAATGTGGCGGCCCATCCCCCGCGCAAAGATGCTCTCCGTCGGAGCGTAGGGCGGGCGGCGCATGGCGTCAGGCTCAGCCCGCTCGGTGGACAGCGCCAGCGCGGGCAGGCCGTCGGTGATCAGGTTCATCCACAGGATTTGCAACGTCGTCAGCGGCAGCGGCATCCCTAGTGCCTGCGACAGCGTCAAGATGGTCACCTCGCCCGTGTTGCTCGCCAGGATGTATTTAACGAACTTCCGCACGTTATCATAGATCGTGCGGCCCTCCTCGGCGGCGTGGACGATGGTGGCGAAGTTATCGTCCAAGATCACCATGTCGGCGGCTTCCTTGGAGACCGGCGTCCCGGTGATGCCCATCGCCACGCCGATGTCGGCCTTGCGGAGCGCGGGAGCATCGTTCACGCCGTCACCGGTCATGGCGACGACGTGCCCGCGCTGCTGGAGCGCCTGCACGATGTTCAGCTTGTGTTCGGGCGCAACGCGGGCATAGACCGACACCTCTTCGACCACGTTCCGTAGTTCCTCCGCCGAAAGCTCAGCCAGCTCCAGCCCGGTCAGCACGCGCCCATTCGACACGATCCCCAGATCCGCAGCGATGGCCTGCGCCGTGAGCGGGTGGTCGCCGGTGATCATCACCGGGCGGATGCCCGCCTCCTTGCAGACCCGAACCGCGTCCCGAACCTCGCCGCGCGGCGGGTCGATCATGCCGACCATGCCTACGAAGATCAGCCCATCCTCGACCGACTCCCATCGTCCGTTTGCCGGAGGCGACGCCACAGGCCGGAATCCGATCCCTAGCACCCGTAGCCCCTCCTGAGCAAGCCGGTTGCTTGCCTCCTCGATCCGGGCGCGCCATTCGGGAGTCATGGGCTGGGCGCCCCCATTCACCCAGACCTGCTCACTGATCGCCAGCAGCCCGTCGACCGCGCCTTTGGTAAAGGCCATGTGCGCGCCCGGATGTGCCTCCAGCACTCCCTTAATCGCTCCCAGCCACCCGTTCCCCGCTGCGTCGGTGGGTCGGTGGATGGTGGTCATGCGCTTGCGCTCGGAGGAGAAGGGAACTTCCGCCACACGGGGGAGCACCTCGTCGAGAGTGGGCTTCCACAGGCCGAAGCGCGCCGCCGCCACCACCAGTGCCCCCTCGGTGGGGTCGCCAAGCGCCGTAAACTCGCCAGGAGTCTCAGCCACGCGCTCCAGGACGGCGTCGTTACATAGCGCGCCTCCTGCCAGTAGGAGCGCCTGCTCCGGCGCGTCGAACCGCACCTGTTGCTCACCCGGCTCGACCATCGCGTGCCCGTCGCGCAGCACCTCGATTACATCGGCGGTGTTCCCAGCCACGTCTAGAATCTTGACCGTCATCCGATTCTCGGTGAGCGTGCCAGTCTTATCGGAGGCGATGACCGTCACCGAGCCGAGGGTCTCGACGGCGGGCAACTTGCGAATCAGGGCGCGCCGCCGGAGCATCCGCTGCGCGCCGAGCGCCAGACCGATGGTCACCACGGCAGGCAGCCCTTCCGGCACGACCGCCACCGCCACCGCCACTGCATTGAGTAGCATGGCCGCCGGGGCCTTGCCGCGCAACAGGCCCAGCCCAAACACCACCCCCACGATGACGAAGGCGGCCACGGCCAGCACGTTGCCCAACTGCGACATGCGTTTCTGCAGGGGGGTCTTTTCCTGCGCGACGCCCTGAATCAGCTCAGCGATGCGGCCCAGTTCGGTTCGCATCCCCGTCTCGACAACCACCGCCATGCTGCGCCCGTAGGTCACCGCCGTGCCCATATACAGCATGTTATGCCGGTCGCCGAGGGGGGCGTGCTCATCGACGAGGGCTTGGGGAGCCTTATCAACCGGCAATGACTCCCCCGTCAGGGAGGCCTCCTGGACGCGCAGACTGGCCGCTTCGATCAGCCGGGCATCGGCGGGCACGATGCTGCCCGCCTCCAATAGGATCACATCCCCCGGCACAAGCTGGCGTGCTTCGACATCCATCAATCGGCCCTCGCGGCGGACGCGCACCAGCGGCGCAGCCATGCGCCGCAGCGCTGCCATCGCCCGCTCGGCGCGGTATTCCTGGACGAAGCCCAGGATCGCGTTGAGGATGACGATCGCCAGGATGGCGATCACGCTCTTAGTCTCCCCCACCAGTGCGGCGACGATGGCAGCGATGATCAGGATCACCACCATCGTCGCCGTAAGCTGCTCCCACAGGATCAGAAGCGGGCTTTTCAGCCCGCGCTCGACCAGCTCGTTCGGCCCCGCCTCGCGCAGCCGCGCCTCGGCCTCGGAAGTGGACAGACCCGCCTCGACGCGGACGCCGAGGCGGCCCAGGGTATCCTCACCCGATAGGGTATGCCAGATTGTGTCTGGCCCTGCTTGCCGTTGACTCATTACCGCTTCACCACGTGCCACTTTCCCACACCCGTTGATCGCTTATGAGATGGTATCAGTTCGCCCCGCGCCCATCAATGGTGCGCCGCGCTTCGCCCGCTCGCCAGCAGCGCAACTGCCATCCCCACCAGCGCATCCCGCCCCGACG
>DAOTYF010000005.1:0-2729 GCA_034434995.1 Anaerolineae bacterium | reverse complement strand
CTATGTTCCTCACTTCGAGTAGGGGGACATTCTCATTTATGCTTTTGGGCAAAGCGAGAGTATTCAACCCGTCCAACGTCTCAGAGTATTTGAGCGCAAATGAGTCAACTTATGCCGTGTCGGGATTGCTCGATTATCACATCCTCTCGCCTAAAGCGCGTAAAGCACTCGCCGATGACATTGCAGAAAAATCAGAATGGCTTGAACTAAAGCCCAACATTGCTGGCATAGGCATCAATTTGAACGCCATCATCCGTGATAGCATCAGAGCGTTTCAGAGCAGGGTTAAGGAGCGAAGCCGCGAGTCGTGAGAGAAGGGCGCAGGCTAACAAGCGCTTCCAGCCGACCGCTTCGCTCGCTGCGCTCGCTTCGCGGCGGCTGAAGCGCGAGCCGTTGGGCGGCTATCCCATCAACGCCTTTGCCCACGTCTTCTCTGTTGACAGTGAGTATAACTAGAGTTATACTGGTGCTATGAAGACAGCCATTTCCATTCCTGATGCCTTGTTCAAGGCTGCTGAAGAGTACGCGCGTGCGCAAGGCCTCTCTCGCAGTGAGTTGTATGCCCGCGCACTTCAGATCTATCTCCAGGCCCACCAAACCGAGCAGATTACTGCCGCGCTCGATCAGGTCTATGAAGCAGAAACGAGCGTTCTCGATCCGACCTTCAAGGCGGCACAGCGGCGGATGCTTGCTGGGGACGATTGGTGATGCACCGCGGGGATGTGTGGTGGGCAACCCTGCCCGACGCCGCTGGTTCAGGGCCGGCGTTCCGGTGCCCGGTGCTAATCGTTCAAGCCGACTCCTTTACGCGCAGTCGTATCGCGACCGTCATCGTTGCCGTCATCACCAGCAACCTGCGTCTTGCAACAGCACCGGGGAATGTCTTGCTGCGTGCACGGGAGTCCGGGTTGTCGAAAGACGCAGTGATCAACGTGTCGCAAATCATCACGCTCGACAAAACTGATCTTGATGAGCAGGTCGGACAGGTAGCGGCCACAACGCTCGCAGACGTTGACCAGGGCTTGCGCTTGGTATTTGACCTGTAAGCAGCCGTAACGCACGGGAACCAACCTGAACCGTCTCCGCTCCCAAACGTGGCTCAACATGCCCATGCAGCGGACGGGCGGGGATCGGGACGATCTTATAGGATAGTGGCGCTATAAACCCGTACTGCTTGGGAATGGCCCGTGCCGACCCACCGCGCGCAGGTGAAGCTTGTCGTTAGCCGCCTACATTGAAGAAGGCGGTGCCATGCGCGTGGTGGGGTGCTGGCTGGATCAGTCCGGCGCAGAGGTTACGTCATACTATGGAGCGGCAGGTAGTGTTCGACATCGGGGTTGCGTTGCCGAGGGCAGATTATGCTGAACTTCTGGGGCGGCATACCGGCATACCAGTGTTGGGTTTGAAGTTGCCGATCTTGAGGCAGAGCACACACGCTTGTCAGGTTTGGGCGTGCGCTTCACGATGCCACCTACGAGGCAAGCATGGGGCGGCATGGTCGCTTGACCTTGCCCCTTCCGGTCGGCGACTGGCTTGATCATGCACTGGCTTACCCTGGTATCCGGCTCCTGGAACTGACGCCCCGAATTACCGTCGAATCGACCCAATTACCAGGCAAATAGCTGGCTCAGATGCGCCAATCCTCACGTATCAGGCCTGAGAAGTCTGCCTAATCAGCGTAGCGTCACAGCCGCGCCTCGCGCCTGGGCGCGGGATCGCCCGTGTCAAGCAGCAACTCCGCGACATCGTTCTTCGCCCCGGGCGCGTGCGCTCTCCCCTACCCAACCACGAGCCGCACGGTCACGATGGCGCCCACAGTGAGACCTTCGGCGCGCTGGACGCTGGCGCGGATGGGCACGATGTAGCCGCCATCCTTGGGGAAAAGCGAGGTCGTCCAGGTGGTCGCGCCGATCCGCACCTGGGCCGGGATCATCCCCCAGCCGTAGGTCACCGCTCCCGCAATGGCCTTCAGCTCCCGGCACAGCTCCGCTGGAACGGTGACGAAGTGGTGTGGGGCCGGCCCACGCCAGTACCAGATCGCGCCGCTGAACTCCACATCCATCGTGACCTTCTTTCTCTGCTCCTGTCGGCGGATCGCCTGGATGGGTGGCCATGCCACCGTGGGCGGGATAAACGCGACGGCGGCAGCGTGGGTTTTCGCACTCACGTTTGTTCCTCCGGGCTCAACGCGACCGCAGCTTAGAGCACGCGACCGGATGACGGGGATCGGCGCATGCCAACCTGTACCGGCGGCTGGAAGCCGGCCTCCCGGGCTACGGCGACGAGGCGCAACAGGGGGAGCGGGTGGGGCGCCCAGGGGAGCGGCAGCGTCTGTTCGTACTCGACCACCAGCAGCCGGCCGCCGGGGCGCAGCGCGGCGCGGATCCGCCGGAGCAGGCCGGCCTGGTCGCGCGCGAAGTGGAGCAGGTTCGCCAGCAGGGCGCCGTCGAGCGGCGGCAGCGCGAGGGGCCGGAGCACGTCGGCCTGGAGCGGGAGGACCGTGGCCGCCGAGGGCTCGTCGCGGAGCCGCCGCTGCTGCGCGGCGATGGCGCGGGCGTCGCGGTCGAGGGCGTCGATCGTCGCCGCCGGGCCGAGCAGCTCGGCCAGCGCCCAGGTGAAATTGCCCGTCCCGGCGTCCAGGTCGGCCCACACCCCGCCCGTCGCGGGCACGCCGCCCCGGATCAGATCCACCATCTCGCGGTGCTCCACCCTGACCTCACTTGCCGGAT
>DAOTYF010000004.1:0-6881 GCA_034434995.1 Anaerolineae bacterium | reverse complement strand
TGTGGGAATACGATGAAAGCCCTTCGGGGCATTGAAACGGCCCCGGCCAGGTTTACCCCGGCCAGGTTCGCCCCGGCCAGGTGTGGGAATACGATGAAAGCCCTTCGGGGCATTGAAACAATTGCGTCCTCTAAGTCGAGTGCAGTCTGCTGCACTCGGTGGGAATACGATGAAAGCCCTTCGGGGCATTGAAACGGCTGAGGTTCAACCTCGACGGGGGTTTTGGGCCACCAGGTGGGAATACGATGAAAGCCCTTCGGGGCATTGAAACAGGGAGGTAGGCGAACCACAGGGTTGCCCCCCGGAGGTGGGAATACGATGAAAGCCCTTCGGGGCATTGAAACTCCCCCGTAGACCTCTGTCCAAAATTGGACGAGGTCTACGATGTCTATGTGGGAATACGATGAAAGCCCTTCGGGGCATTGAAACTTATGGCTCGGCTTCACATCCGTCTCCCTTCAGGTCGCTCCTGGTGGGAATACGATGAAAGCCCTTCGGGGCATTGAAACTCCAGGATGGCGTTCCGCAGGTTTGCCCCCCGCAGGGAGGCTTGTGGGAATACGATGAAAGCCCTTCGGGGCATTGAAACGTAGTCCATCTCTGGGGGGAGATATCCCCCCAGAAACTCCCAGGTGGGAATACGATGAAAGCCCTTCGGGGCATTGAAACCCTGTAGCAGAACGCGGTTACGAGGGGTACGACGGGTACGGTGGGAATATGAGGGCGGCTCCACACCCTGCCAGACACCGAGGAGCGGTGCGAGGCCGAGCGGGAGATCGCGGCGATAGACGCGCCGCTCGAGGCGCCGGTGTGCGAAACCCGATAGGTTGACGGAGGGGGAGAGCGCCATCGCCGAGGGTTAAATCCCCCCGGCTACGGGCGGTGAATCGCCGGGGCCTGGGGACTCCCCCTGAGGGAGGGGGAGGGCCTACACCGCCCCCGCTACCTGCTCTCCATACCCCAGCAGCCCCGCCACGATCTGCTCGCTCCGCCCTTCGGCGTATACGCGCAGGACTGGCTCCGTGCCGCTGGGCCGGATCAGCAGCCAGCTCTCGTCCTCCATCAAGTACTGCACCCCGTCCAAGGTGGAAATATCGGCCACCCTCAGCCCGGCAATGCTAGCCGGGGCCTCGTCGCGCAGCCGCGCCACCATCTCCGCCTTGTGGATCAGGTGCCGCAGCCGCAGGTCGGTGCGGGCGTAGTGCGCCGGCCCCACGTCGGCGTGCAGGTCGTCCACCAGCTCGGCCAGCGTCTTGCCGGACCGGGCGATGACTTCCAGCAGCAGCAACCCCATCAGGATGCCGTCGCCCTCCGGGATGTGCCCCTTCACGCTCATCCCGCCCGATTCCTCGCCGCCCATCAGCACGTCATCGCTCAGCATCAGCTCGGCGATCACGTCAAAGCCGACCGGCGTCTCGCGCAGCGGCAGGCCGTAGCGCCGCGCCAGCCGGTCGATCATGCGCGTGGTGGAGACCGTCCGCACCACCATCCCGGTCATCTGCCGCGCCTCGACCAGATAGCGCAGCACCAGCGCGAAGATGCGATGCGGATCGATGAACCGCCCGCGCTCGTCCATCGCCCCGATGCGGTCCGCATCGCCGTCGGTCGCCAGGCCGATCTCCCCGAACCCCGACTGGATCGCCGCCGCCAGCGCGCCCAAATACTTGCTCAGCGGCTCCGGGTGAATCCCGCCGAAGCCGGGGTTCATCTCGCCGCGAATCTCGTGCACTTGGCAGCCGACCCCGCCCAGCAGCCCCTTGATGTAGCCACGGCCCGCCCCATACATGGGGTCGTGGATCACGCGCGGGTTGGCCGCGCAGATGGCATCCAGATCGACCAGCGTCCGCAGGTGGGCGTAATAGGCTGGGGCCGGGTTGAATTTCTCAATGATCCCCTGGCTGAGCGCCGCGTCTAGGTCGATCAGGTTGGGGCCGCGTGCGCGCTCCTCGTTGACCCGCAGGTAGCCCTCCACGCGGCGGCTCTGCTCGCGGCTGGCCGATCCGCCGTACGACGCCTTGAGCTTGACGCCGTTGTAGCGCGGCGCGTTGTGGCTGGCGGTGATCATCACCCCGACGGCGGCCCCGGTGTGCTTCACCGCGTACGAGATGGCGGGCGTGGGCGCATCCGAGGTCGCTAGCAGCGTCCTGATGCCGTTCCCCGCCATGACCCGCGCCACCTCCGCCCCGTACCGGTCGGAGAGGAAGCGGGTATCGTAGCCCACCACCACGTGGGAAGCATCGCCGTTATCCTCCCGCACCAGGTCGGCGATGGCCTGGGCCAGCAGCCGCAGGTTGGCAAACGTGAATGTTTCCGAAATAACAGCTCTCCAGCCGTCCGTTCCGAAGGAGATGGACATGGGACTCCTCTGATTGTTGGGTGCTGAGGCGTTAGCTTAACGCAGGCGCGCTGATCCGTCGAGAAGGTGTCAGGTGGAGAGCAGCACGCACCCATCTGGCAGGACTTGCCTGAACGCTCCTGTGTGACGTTCCCAGGGTCAGTAGGCGATCATCACCGCGATGTCGTTGACGTTCGTGCCGGTCGGGCCGGTCTGGATCAGGCCACCGACCTGTTTGAAGAAGGTATAGCTATCGTTGTTGTTGAGCGCCGCCTGGGGATCGATCCCCAGCGCACGGGCGCGGGCGCACGTCTGGCCGGTGACAATGGCCCCGGCAGCGTCGGTGGGGCCATCCACGCCGTCCGTTGAGAAGGCCGCGATGGCGACCCGCTCCAGCCCGTCAATGGCGATGGCCGCGGCCAGCGCGATCTCCTGATTGCGCCCGCCGCGGCCCGTCCCGTGCACAGTGACCGTCGTTTCGCCGCCCAGCAGCCAGCAGCAGGGGCGGTCGGGCCGGTCGATCAGGTCATAGGCCATCATGCCGAGGTTCAGCCCGACCAGCCGCGCCTCGCCCTCGACGTTAAACTCATACCCCACCACCGGCAGCCCCATTTGCCTGAGATGGGCGCGGGCCTGGTTGAGCGCCCGCCGATTGCTGCCGATCAGCATGTTGGTAACATGGCTCAACGCCGGGTCGAGCGGCTTGAGCGTCTCTGCCCGCTCGCCGCGCGCGCCCGCTTCGAGGTGCTCCGTCACGGCAGGAACGGCGTAGCGGACGCTGTAGGTATCCAGCACCGCCAGCGCGTCGGCAAAGGTGGTGGGATCGGGGGCTGTGGGGCCGGAGGCAATTGCGTCGAGCTGATCGCCGATCACATCGGATAGGATGAACGCCCACACCTGGGCAGGCTGAGCGAGCTGGGCCAGTTTGCCGCCCTTCAGCCGTTCGCAGTGCTTGCGGACGGTGTTCAGCGCGTGGATCGGTGCGCCGGAGTGCAGTAGCGCCTCAGTGATGCGCCGCAGGTCGTCGAGCGTCAGTCCCTCGGCGGGCAGGGTGAGGTGCGCCGAGCCACCGCCGGAGAACAGCGCGATCAGTGTATCGCCCCTGCTGGCCAGGGCCGCCACTTCAGCGATGGCCCGCGCGGCGCGGAGGTTGCGCTCGTCCGGCAGGGGATGGGCTGCCGGGTACAGCTCGAAGCGTTTGGGGATGCGGGTCAGCGTCTCCAGCCGCTCCGGCACGACGGCGACCGCCCCACCCGCCAGGTTGCCCTCGAACAACCGGTCGAACTTGAGAGCCATCTCCAGGGCGGCCTTGCCTGCCCCGACCACGTAGCATGGCCCGGTGGTCTGGGTCAGGGCGTAGGGCCAGTTAGCGGCCAGCGCACGGGCCGGGTCGGCGGCAGCCAGCGCTGCTTGCATCACTGCCATCACATGTTCGACGTGATCCTCGTAACGAAGCTCCGACATGGCGGCCTTTCATTTGGCGCGCACGGCACACGGCCAGAGCGCAGCCCGAAGCGCGGCGGCATCTCCCGACGCTGCCACCTATTGTAGCCCAGATCGTTGCATGGCGGGGCGCTCTGTAGTTCTGTAGAACAGAACAGCCCGGCGCTGAATCGCTGGGCTAGCCAAGCCAAGCCGGGTAAACCCGGCTGGGTGTGGGTCGGGGTTGGCAGGCGGCTTGCAGCCGCCTTGTCTGGGATAGCCGGGGCGTTGACGCCCCGGCTGTCTGCTAGTATTCGTACTCCGGGAAGCACCAGTGCTTCCACAGCAGGCGGTCGGTGAGGGGGTTAGGCGGCGCGCCCGGCGCGTGCGAGCGGACGGAGTAGAGGTGGATCTCCAGCGTTGCCAGCCGGTGGCCGGGCGGCAATTGCTGGATCGTGTTGTACTGCTGGCAGTAGTAGTTCCCCCAGGCTTGCAGCAGAGGATCGATGCCGCCCCTGCTGATGTTGGACTCGTACTTCTTCCAGCGCATCGGTGGCCCCCAGAAGATGCGCCGGAACTCCCCGCTGACCGGCTCCCCGGTGCGCAGGTCAACGGTCGTGCCGTCCTCGAATACGCCGGGGATGACGACCCAACCATCCACGGTTGAAGGGTAGGGCGCGAACATGTCCCACGCCTGCCACAGGCTGAGGTACTGGATCGCACGGCGCGGCACGTCCGGCACGGATTTGACGACCAGCCGCCCGCCCAAGGGGAGGGTAGTCAGGTTCCACCACACGATGAACACCATCAGCGTTCCCAGCAGCGCGGCCATGCTCGCTCGCCCGGCGATCCGCAGCGGCGACAAGGTCGGCTTCGCGGCGGCAGGTACGGCCTCGTTGCGCTCCGGGACGGGGGGCAGGTCGCGGGCCACCAGCCGCCCCAGCCCCCACCAGATCAATCGCCGCACCAGCGCGATCCGCAGCAGCCCCAGCCACAAGCGGCTGAGGGGCAACATCCCGGCGGCCCGTTGCCAGGCGGCCCAGCCCCGCCATTCCCGGCCCTTGTGGTCGAGGAGCGCCCATTCGTCCGGCCCATCAGCGGGCTGCCGCGCCTCGATGCTCACCGCGAGCTGCTCCGACGTGGTGGCGGCGATCAGGGGCCACAGCGGGCTGTCCCCGGCGGGCAGGGGCAGCATCGAGGGTGGGGGGGCGCGGCGCAGGCGGCGGTCAATCCAGGCGATCCAGCCCGGCTCGAAGTAGAGCAGGTACGAGGCGATCATCAGCGTCGAGAAGTTGTCGATAGACATCAAGATGGCGATCCCCCCGTGCATCAGCGTGCCGAGGATCAGCGCCATGGCCCGCAGGGCGGGTTGGCCGAACGGCAGGAAGACCAGCGGCAGAAACAGCCACTCGGTGGCGAGCGCCTGGTAGCTGAGCCAGCGCATCAACCAATTCGGCGCATGAGCCAGGAACCAGTCGCCGGTGGGCAGCGTCAGCGATCGCAGTTGTAGCGCGTAGTAGATCGCCTCGCCATCCTGCCAGGCCGCGCCGTTCTTCAGCCAGGCTGTGAACAGGTAGATGATGGCGAACTGGATCTGGATCATGCGCAGGGGCAAGGCGTAGACCGTGCGCGGCTCTTGCGGGGCGCGCAGATCAGCCAGGTTGCGCGTGCGGATGTACTTCGCCCAACGCGCTCGGATGGCATCGACCGAGTAGGACTGGCTCAGCGGCAGGAACATGCACCAGAAGCTCAGGACGCGGAAGACCGTATCCGCGCCGTTGAGCACGTAGATATTGCGTTCATGGATCGAGGCTAGCATGACGAACTGGGCGACCGTCGCTAGCCGGGTGTGGTATCCGGCGGTGAAGCATAGCAGAACGGCGATCCACAGCAAGAAGAAGGCCGTTACCATCCAGGGCTGCGGCAGGGCGTCGAGCAGGGAAAAGCGGGTGGCCCGCGTGAGGCCCGCCTCCAGCGCCCAGCGTGGCACGATCCCGGCATCACTGTAGAAGATACGCGCCAGCCACAGGTGGTAGATCGCATCCTTGAGCAGCAGCAAGCCCAGCGCGATGCGGAAGACGCTCAGCGGGCGGCTATCGACCTGCCCGAACCAGTACCGAGGCCGCAGAAAGTTGTACTCCGGGTTGTAGAGGCGCATGGCCGCCCTCGCCAGAGGTCGAGAAGTCCGGTTATTGTATGACAGAAGGCAAGTTTGAGTCTAGCAGGGTTGTGGCCACTCGGTTGCATTGGGTGTGGCTGGAACGGGGGGGCTGCAGGGGAGGGAAGAAGGAGGGAGAAGCGGTGAAAGGCAGCTAGCAGCTAGCCCGGCGCTGAACCGCCGGGCTAGCCAAGCCAAGCCGGGTAAACCCGGCTGGGTGTGGGTTGGGGGTCGGCAGGCGGCTTGGAGCCGCCTTGTCTGGGATAGCCGGGGCGTTGACGCCCCGGCTGTCTGCCCCTATGGCGTGTACTCCCACGCCCCAATATCGGGCCGCGAATCGCGCGGCCTGTTGCTAAAGTCCAGCGACGCACCCGGTACGACCACCCCCGCATCGATGGCTGCCGACCCCGCCCCCAGGCGGTACGAATCCGGCGTGCTGCCCGGCGTGGTGGCGAAGCGGGGGTCGCCGCTGGTCAGGTTGTTGCTGCTGGCCACCCCGGCGGTTGTCTGGATGTACAGCCCTGTCCCGCCGCCCGCCCGCTGAAGGAGGTTGTTGGCGACCAGGGTTCCCCCCTGGGCGGAGTCGTTCTGGAGCCAGATCGGGGTGTGGGTCGTGCCGACGATGGTGTTATGGGCGATGATCACGCTCCGCAGCACCGACTCCCCCACGTCCGAGCCAAAGAACGTCACCCCATTGCGGCAGTAGCCGACGATGTTGTTGCGGAGGGTGACGTTCGCGAGCTGCGCGCCCCAGCCGGAGTAGACCTCCTCGCCCAGCGCGATGCCAATGGGCGTGCCGAACTCAGAGCCGGGTGTGCAGGTGATGAAGTTGCCGTCCACCACCACATCGCGGCTGTTATCCACGTACAGGTTGACCGCCCAGTTGTCGTAGACGGTGTTGTCTTCCACCACCACGCTCACGCCGCGCGTCACGGCGATGCCCTCCCCCCAGTTGTGGTAGACCGT
>DAOTYF010000003.1:0-2671 GCA_034434995.1 Anaerolineae bacterium | reverse complement strand
GTCGAGGTCGCCCACGCCGCCGTCGGTCACGCTGACCTCGAAGCGGCTCAGATCGAAGGCGGGGAACGGGTATACCGATGCGCTCATCGGGCACGTGGATTCGATTCGCGCCTCTGCCCCCTTCGAACCGACTATGGCCAGAAGAAGCCCTAGGAGGAGAGGAAGAGTCGGAGATCGCCGCCTGCGCACACCGATCCGCACATTATTCCCTCGTGCATGTGGCATGCCGTCAGCTGTAGCTGAATTTCAGTGACTTCTACCGCAGGAGGTTGTCGCCGTTGCACGCTCCATGCAAAGACGCAAGCCGGGTACACAGGAAGGACCGGTGGCTATCGCAGCACTACCTGTGGTTCTTCAGCGCCGGGGGTAGGTCATCTGTCCGACCGCGGCTGATATCGTCTAGAGGGTACCTTGCACGTGCCGATCTACTAGCCTGGAGCGACCCGCGGGACGCTCGCACCTCCACACGCCGGGGCGGCCGAGAGGCGCCTGTCTTTGGCCAGGTGGGGATAACGGACGCTGATGACGGGCGAACTCTACAGCGGGCGGGCACGGCGATGCCCCGTGGGCGCTGCCGCGGGTACAGCGGTAGCGCGGTCTCAAGCGGGCAAGGGAGGCAGCGCTTACGAAGGTCGCCGCTGTGGATGCCTACTTCTGCAATCCCCAGAGCTCGTGACACCAGGGCGCGGGCGGCGACAGGAATCGCCTTCTCCGCTCTCTTCACCGGAAAGCAGGGGGCCGATAGGTGAGTCGCGCGCCGCGCTCAACCGCATTGCCCATCGCCTCGAGACTCGTCCGGGCAAGACCTTCGGTCAGTAGCAAAGTGATCACTGAAACTCACGCCCCTCTCACGTGACGGCCTGTTCCCATTGCTGACGCAGCCACCCGGGGGTCTTGAGAGGCTGCCAGCAGGTCCAGAAAAGCCCAGTAATCGGCTTGGACGGGGGCAGGGTCTGTCAGGTGCTAGTATTAACGTCAATCTTGCCGCTTGTAGTGACTACCTGCTTCGGGCTAGGTTCCCGACAACGTGGCTCCCCGTAGATCCGTGATGTGAGTGACTCGTGATGGTGGATAAGCTGAGTACCGTCGCGCCTGGCGCTGCGCGGTTGGCGGCGATCGCGCGCCAGCTAATGACCGTGGCAGGCCGCATCTGCAGGGTATCGCAGCTCATGCCCAACAACGGCTGGATGATGCAGCGCTGCGATACGGCGAGTCGCCTCCCCTCGGTGCTACTGCGCAACAGCTTCGGCGGTAGCCGTTTCTCCCGCGCGAGGCCGGCCATGTTCCGTAATCACGCGCTACGCTTTTTGCGTGCCGGCATTGTGGCGATGAGCAGGCCCAGTCCTTCCTTGCGCCGCAACCCTCCCGCGGGGCAGCGGGCGATCGCCGATGCCACCTCGGCGCCAGTGCTGCTTGACGATCGACGCCGGGGGAAATCGCCGGGGGTCGTGCCAAAGGAAGCAGTGGCCGACTGCTGCGAGCGGTATGGCCAGGATGGTATGCTGCCGGGGCTGCTGGGACCTTGGCATGCGCAGCGGTGTGCGGCCCGGAAGGAGGAAGCATGAGGCCGCGGGCTCGACAGGTGGTGGCGACGGTAGGGGGCTCCGCGCTGCGGGCGCTTGCCCAGATCCGGATCGCGACGGTTCTCCCCTCGGCCTTGGGACCGCGACAGCGATTGCTGCGGGCCGTGCAGCGGACGTTGAAGGACGACTTCGAGCCAGAGGAGCGCGCCTGGTTCGCGCGCATCGAGGTCATGCGTGGCCGGTTGCTGGGCTCCGCCGATCCCGTAACGGTGGTCGTCTACGGTGCTGGGATGCCTCGTGAGACGCGCACGCCTGAGGGAATGCGTGGTGGCCATGGGGCTCAAGCGCGCATCGGCGATATCTGCCGGGGTGCCAGCAAGCCGCCGTTCTGGGCACGCCTGCTTTTCCCCTTGGTGCGCGAGTTCCGGCCCCGCGTGGCTGTAGCACTCGGAACCTGCCTACGTGTTTCTGCTGCTTACCAGGGCGCCGCGATGGAGCTGAACGGCAATGGTGCCAAGCTGTAGACCCTCGAGGGTGCCGACACTCTTGCCGTGCTTGCTGCCAGGAACCTCGCGGGACTCCATCTGCGCAACATCGAGGTAGTTACTGGCTGTTTCGATCGCACGCTGGATAACGTGCTCCGAACGGCCGCAACGCTCGACTATGCGTTCATCGACGGTCACCACGACGAGCACGCCACCGTGGCCTACTTCCATCAGTTAGCGCCTTTCATGTTGGCCGACGCCCTCCTCGTTTTCGACGACATTAGCTGGTCGCTGGGCATGGTACGAGCCTGGGAAACAATAACCACTGATCCACGCATTCGAGCCGCAGTATCGTTGCGCGCGGTCGGGTTGTGCGTGCTGGATGAACAGGCCGTGGCGGCTAGTCACGACCGGTATTTCTTGCGATGATAGGTCGTCGTGATTGCTGGGTGCCCGGCGAACGCGAAGGGGCAGTGATTGTTCACCGGATGATCGCTTTGGCCCTCGACTCGTGACGCTTTGATAGGGTCAAGTGGCTCTTGGAGACTGGCTGCCGCTTCTAGCGTGCTTCCCACTTACCGATAATGGTGCCGACAAGGATTCGGTATCAAAGGCGACCATAGGCCGAGAGCCTGCTCTGCTGGATGGTGCGGAGCGTTATCG
>DAOTYF010000002.1:0-20686 GCA_034434995.1 Anaerolineae bacterium | reverse complement strand
AGGCTGAATAGCCCGGCCATCAATGGCCGGGCAAGCCAAGACAAGGCGGCTGAAGCCGCCTGAGGATTCCCAGTTCGAGGCTGCATCAAGCTACTCCCAGCGTTCCAACAGGGTTATGACTTCCTCGGGCGCGGCAGCGACGCGGATCAGGGCGCGGTCGCTGGGGCGCACGTAGGAGCCATCGCCACACAGCTTCTCGATCAGGTCAGCCCAGTCCTGGCCGAGCAGGATCAACGGCCTGCGGGGAATCTCGCCGACCTGGAGGAAGCTCCACATCAGGGCCATCTCGGAGAGCGTGCCAATCCCGCCGCGCAGGGCCACCGCTGCGTCGCAGCGGGTCACCAGGTGGTGCAGCCGCTCGGAGAGCGTCGGGTACTGGATCACCTCGTCCAGGTAAGGGTTCGGCCCGGCACGGTAGCCGCTTCTCTCGAACAGGCTAACGGTCACGCCAATGGTGCGCCCGCCTGCCTCCTTCGCGCCCTTGCTGGACGCCTCCATTGTGCCGCCGTAGCCGCCGTTCATGACGGTATAGCCCGCCTGGGCCAGCAGGCGGCCCAACTGGTAGGCTTCCCGATAGGGCGGGGAGTCAGGGGATGCTATAGAAGCCCCAAAGACGCTCACAATGCCCCTTTTCACGATGCCCCATTCCCCCTTGATCATGAGTGATGCTCCAATGAGGCGCTAAGTTACCGCAGAAACGGCGATCACGAAAGTCAGAGCGCACCGGTCACCTCCGATAACCCAATCTCCTGATAAGGAGTCATGGGGCATTATGTAGTATACTAAGGGGCGCCTGCATGGGCCGGGCGGGCAGACTGTATAACGGAGAGATTTGGAAAGGAAAGGCCACCATGACTAACAGACTCAACGGGGTGCTTCTGGTATCCGCCGCTAGTGACCTGCCAGTGCAAGAGATGACCGACTTACTCCGGGAGGCGGGCTGGCAGCTTGACTGGGTGCGGGAAGCCGCCGCTGCGAGGCACTGGATGGAGGAGAACGGCCTGCCCGCGCTAGCCGCCGTTGACTTGGGATTACCCAATCGGGAGGGCTGGCGGCTGTGCCGAGAGCTGGCCCAGATCGCCGGATTGCCTCTGTTAGCGTTGGCGGCGGAGGGGGAGAGCCTGGAAGGGGTGTTGGAGGCCCTGCGCTACGCGGATGATGTGGTCCGCAGGCCACCCTGCTCTCCACAGGAGCTGGCCATGCGCATCCAGCGCATCCTCAGTCGGGTGGGGGACTATGCCTACGCCAGCGGACTCGACATCTGGCTACATAAGGGGCTATCCGTCAATCTGGTCCGAGGCCAGGTGGCACTCAGGGGTGAGGTACGGAGGCTGACCAAGACCGAATGCGCCCTGCTAAGCGTGTTACTGACTCACTGGGGCAAGGTGGTCAGCTCCGACACGCTGTTGGAGCGTGCCTGGCGGGCAAGCCAGGTGCCAGGGGATTACAACGCGCTGCGGGTGCATGTGCACCGCCTGCGCCGCAACACAGAGGATAACCCCCATAACCCGACCCTCATCCTGACCGACCGCAACGAGGGCTACCAGCTCAGCCGGGCGAAGGGCTGAGCAACTTTAGGAAGGGCATCCTCTACAATCCCCCCGACTCGAGCGACGTGGCGCTGGTGTCCATCCCGCCTCATCCTCAGCGGCGACCACAGCGGCCCGCTGATGGTTTGGGAGGAGTCGGATGCGAGCTATACGAGCATTGAGCGTTACCCGCTTCCAAAATCCGGCTCGACCAGGCCACTACTCGCCCTGGACAATGGCAACCCGTCCAATGATAACGTAGTCTGGGCCGCCCTCGCCCGCCAACTCCACCCGCAAGCGCAACCCGTTGGCCGGATGGTAGAGGCCGACCCACACTACGACCTCGCCCGGCGGCAGATCGGCGGGCAGCGGGATGGCGAAGCGATCCGCCACCGCCTCGCCCGGCCCCCACGAGGTCATCGGGAACAGGCCGCCGCCAGGGATTCCGTCGTGCTGCGCCACGAGAGTCCCACCTGCCTCAACGACGTGGACAAACACCGCGAACGAGTCCGCAATGGGCACAGGAGTGCGCCACAGCAGGATGACACGCAGCGGCTCACCGGGGGCACGCTGCGCGTCGAAATAGGCGGCCTCCAGGGTGATCCCGCCCTCGTAGCGCGCCTCGACGGGCGTCAGCGACGGATCAGCGGGGCCGGTGACGTAGCGGATGTGGTGCAGCAAACCAAACCACTCCTCATCAACCCAGTACAAGCTCGCCTGAAGCGCCAGGGAGATGGCCCGGTGTGGGTCGGAGGCGGCCTCGTTGACGAGGATCACCTCGACGGGAGTCCCCGCCTCGCCAAGGCCCTCGCCTGCCAGCGTCGCGGCGGCGAGAGGGGCGGTCAGCGGCCAAGTCGCCGGACGGAAGGCCCGCACGTCCAGGCCAGTGCGCTCCCGCAGCGAGGGGGCATGGTTGCCGGGATAGACGATCACGGGGCGGGGGGTCGGGTCAGCGTTGAGCGAGGTTGCCAGCGCGGTGTGATCGTCGGACATGAAGAACGGCTCGCCGCCCAGCGCATCGTAGACCTGGCGGGCAAGCGGACCCGCCGCGCCGACCACCTCGTAGACGCGCAGATCACCGTCCGGCACGGGAACCGTCCAGCGCAGCGCCAGCCGCGTTTCATACGGCGACTCCGGCATCGGGCGTCCCCGGCTGTGCTCGACGAAGAAGACCCGATCCCCCTCCCCCAGCCAGCGGGCGATCTCCTGGCGCTGCTCCTCGCTCTCCGGCAGCAGCTCGTCGAAGACGCCGACGCGCGGCCCCAGGTAGGCGGCCAGGTAGTTGATCTGCACCATGTCCTGATCGTAGCTCAGGGCGTCGAGGCCGGGGCCGGAGCCGCCGTCCCACAGGTCGAGCATGGTCCGGGCCAGATCGACCCGGCCCCAGCCCGACCAGCGCCCGGTTAGGTAGGTGAACTCGTCGTAAGGCGCGAAGTCGGCGCGGCGGGGGTCGCGGATCAGCGTGGCATCCCACAGAACAGCCGGGATCAGGCCGCCCGCCAAGAGGAGGGCCGAGAGAACCTGTGCTGCTATCTTTCCCCCTCCCCGCCGTGGGAGAGGGGGTTGGGGAACGAGGGCCTTGATCCTATCAGCCACACGACCCAGCCCCACCCCGGCCAGCACCAGCAGCGGCGCAGTGTTGATGTGCAGGTAGCGCGGCGCGAACATCCAGATGGCCGTAACGCGGGTCAGCAGTGGCAGGGCCATCGTCAGCAGGGCGGGGTACAGCAGGAACAGCGCCTCACGGCGCTGCCGCCCGCCGATCAGCGACCCCAGCGCAAAGATCAGCGCGAGGGCCAGCGGAACCGGGCCGACGTAGCGCCACAGCGCGTCGGCGACGGTGGCGAGGTTGTCGCGCATCAGGGCGCGGCCTGCGGGGGTCAGCAGGTCGGCGAGGATCAGATTGGAGCCAGTGACCTCGAAGCGCGTCGTGGCGCGATAGCCGCTCCACGCGCCTGCCTGGAAGACCATCCCGACCAGGAGTGCCGCCAGCGCCATCGCCAGCAGGCTCAGCAACAGCGCCTTCAGCCCCGCATCGCGGGCGCGGGTGCGCAGGATCAGCTCGACGCCGGGCAGCGCGATCAGCCGTGAGTCCTGCCAGCCGCCCTCGCGCTGACGCGCCAGCAGCAGGGCCGCGATCACGGGCAGAGGCAACAACGCCATCGCCTGGAGCTTGGTCAGGTACGCCCCGGCCAGGGCCATCCCCAGCACGATCGCCAGCCGGAGCGACGGTCGGCGGGCGAGCCAGACCATCGCGGCCAGGCTCAGCGCAGCGAAGGCGCCCATCATCGGATCGACCAGGGCCTGCCGCTCGTGGAAGACCGCCATCGGTACGGTTGAGTACAGCGCGGCAGCAACCAGGCCCGCACGGCGCGAATCCAGCGCCTTGCCCAGCGCCAGCGCCGCGGCGATGCTCACCAACCCACACAGGGCCGAGACGTAGCGCGCGATCCACGGTCCTTCGGGGCCGGTGGGACCGAAAGGCAGCAGCGTAATGGGGTACAGCCACTTGCGATCCCCCAACCCCTCCCACAGGTCGCCTGCCAGCGCGCCATGCGTGCGGATCAGGTGCACCGTCTCGTCCACGAACAGCGGCAGACGCATCAGCGCCGTCAGCCGCAGCGCAAAGCCCAGCAACAGAATCAGGATCGCCAGAATGACAACCTGCTGGTTGGCCGGGGATCGGGCTGTCCGAGTCGTGGTCATGGGGGCACAGGCGATTCAGGCAGGGCGCTTCAGCGTCCTTGACTTACTGCTGCCGGGGCGCTGATGCCCTGACAAGGATAGCGTGTGAAGTATAAGCGGCAGGGGAACGATCAGCAAGGCGCGGCTACGGATTCGCATTGACAGTCTTCATCCCCGGTGGTACACTTCGGCCCCAATCGAATACGTGAGAACGCGAAACGCCCTCTTATCCAGAGAGGTGGAGGGACCGGCCCTGCGAAGCCTCGGCAACCCCTGGCCCGCCGTGCGGGATGCCCCGACAGTGGGCAGAAAGGTGCCAACTCCGGCAGAGGACGCCAGCTCTGGCCATAGCCAGCTCTGGCAGGAGCGAATCTGGAAGATGAGAGGAGACGCCATGCATGACGTTGCCCCTGCCGTGCGCCTCTCCTCCAACGAGGCGCTTTCCGTTCCCCACACTGTGCAACGACAGGAGGCACCCATTATGAGCAACCGCAACATCGTCGTCGCTCAGTCCACCGGGACGTGGATCGAGGATCGCCCGGTCGAGATCGTCGAGCGCAAGGGAATCGGCCACCCCGACAGCCTGTGCGACGGGATCGCCGAGCGCATCTCGGTGGAGTACACGCGGTGGTGCACCGAGCATCTCGGCGCGCCGCTGCACCACAACTTCGACAAGGTACAGCTCGTGGCGGGCGAGACCAGCGTTGGCTACGGCATGGCGATGATGATCAAGCCGATCCGCATCCAGATCGCGGGGCGCGGCACGCGCGAGACGACCCTCGATGGGCACATCGTGCGCATCCCGATGGATACCATCGCCATCGCCGCCGCCAAACAGCACATCCGGGAGACTATGAAGTACCTCGACCCGGACGCGCACTGCGTCATCGATTGCTACGCTGGGCATGGCTCCAACGAGCTGGTGCACGCCGTTGACAAGATCACGGCCAACGACACCAGCTTCGGGGCGGCGCACTGGCCGCGCTCCGGGCTGGAAACTTGTGTGTACGAGGCCGCCCAGTTCATCAACTACGAACTGCTGAAGCAGTTCCCCATCGGTGAGGATGTAAAGGTGATGGGCATGAGGCAGGGCGACGCGATCACCCTGACCTGCGCCATCCCGTTCATCGCCACGGAGATCAGAGACCCGGCGGAATACAGTGAGATCAAGCGGGCCGTGCAGCAGGCGATCCAGCGCTACGCTGAACGGCTCGACACGCGGCGGGTGCGAGTGGATGTGAACACCGCCGATGTGGAAGGCACCAGCGACGTGTACCTGACCATGACCGGCACCAGCGCCGAGATGGGCGACGATGGGTCGGTGGGGCGTGGCAACCGTGTCACTGGCGTGATCGCGCCCTTCCGCGCGGCCTCGCTGGAAGCAGCGGCGGGCAAGAACCCGATCAGCCACGTTGGCAAGCTGTACAATGTGCTGGCTCTGCTGACCGCCCAGGACATTGTGGCGAGCGTCGCGGCGGTGCGCGAGGCCCAGGTGTACATCCTGAGCCAGATCGGTCACCCGCTCGACCAGCCGCTGGTGGCGACGGCGACGGTCAGCCTGCATGGGGGCCAGGAGTTGAACCCGCATCTCGTTGCCGACGTGACAGCAGTCATCGACCGCAACTTGGCCGATATGGTGGGCCTGCGCGAGAAGCTGGCACGGATGGAAGTCAGGCTGTACTAGAAGCGTATCATGCCCTTCTTAGCCTCACCCCGAACCTCGCTACGCTCGGCTCCGCCCCTCCCACGAGTGGGAGGGGCGGGGTGAGAGCGTCGTGGACGCTCAAGAACCGGGGTGAGGCTCTCTCAAAGACACTATGCGGCGCGTAGCTGCCGTCGCCACTTCCACCCTACGCTCCCCCCGGATGAGTTCCCCGCCGCTGCGCTGGTATACTCAAAGTAGGGGTGGCCTTGAAGTGAGTCTTCTGACCCTTCCAGCAACCTTTGGCTTCGCATGAAGATTCTCGCCTTGAGCGACCGCGTGGTGGATGCCATCTACTCACCGCAGGCATGTGACCTGTACGGCGACGTAGACCTGGTGATCGGGTGCGGCGACCTGCCCTACTACTATCTGGAATATGTGGTGACGGTGCTGAAGGTCCCGCTGATGTACGTGCATGGCAACCATGATGCGGTGCAGTACATGTCAGACGGGCGGCGGGTCAGCCAACCGGAGGGATGCATCTCGCTGGAGGGCAGGATCATCGAGTATAAGGGCCTGCTGCTGGCCGGGTTGGGCGGCTCCATGCGCTACCAGCCGGGGGCAATACACCAGTACAGCGAGGGGGAAATGCGGAGCCGCGTGATGGGCCTGATCCCGCAGCTGGCAACGAACTACCTCCAGCATGGGCGCCCGCTGGATGTGCTGGTGACACACTCACCACCCTTCGGCATTCACGATGGGGAGGACCTGCCTCATACGGGGTTTAAGGCGTTCTTAACCCTGATGAAGTACGCTAAACCGCGGTATCTGCTACACGGGCACACACACCTGTACCGGAGAGATAGCGTATCCAGGTCGGAATTCGAGGCAACGCAGGTAGTGAATGTGTATCCGAACCGGGTAATTGAACTGGAAGTGGATGAGCAATAGCAATCCCAACCCCATTAGCTATGAACGGGCGCAGAAAGCCTTCCAGCGGGCGCGCAGCAAGGCCTTGCTGCGGGGCGTCTGGATGGCGCTCCAGCGCCGCCCCAACCAGCTCCTTCCGTATAACGAAGTCCGGGAGAAGGCGCGGGCCGGCGGGCCAGTCTATCAGGGACTCCAGGCTGTGCCGATCCGCCAGATCGTGGGCAGCGTGAACCGCTACCGGGACTTTGACCGCGCCTTCCTGCCCGCGCAGGATTTCACCGAAGAGCGCTGGAAGAGCATCGGGCGAGCCTACTACGACCACGTTTACCTGCCACCGGTGAAACTGTATAAGGTGGGCGATGTGTACTTCGTGGTAGACGGCAATCATCGGGTCAGCGTGGCTCGCCAGTTAGGGCAGGAGTTCATCGACGCCGAGGTGCAGGAGTGCCGCGTCAGCGTGCCGCTCACGCCGGATATAGACCCTGACGATCTGGAGGTGATCGGCGAGCAGGCGGAATTCATGGAGCGCACCCGGCTGGCCGAGACCCGCCCGGATATCCCCATCAGGGCCACCATCCCCGGGGGTTACCACCTGTTGCTGGAGCACATTGAGGTGCACCGCTACCTGCAATCGCAGGAGTGGAAGCGCGAGTTCGGCTTCGAGGAAGCTGCCGCGCAGTGGGCCGATCAGGTGTACCTGCCCATCGTGACGGTGGTGCGCGAGACGGGCATCCTGGACGACTTCCCCGGTCGCACCGAAGCGGACCTGTACCTGTGGTTGATGGATCACCTGTACTTCCTGCGGCAGCGGTTCGGGAACCGGGTGGATATTCGGAGGGCCGCGCGGAACTTTGCGCAGCACTTCACCGAGCGAACGCTCAAACGAGTGTGGAATTGGTTGAGTTATCACCTCCTAGGCCGAGGGAGCGCCGAGTCCGTCCCTACGGAGTAAGCTGGAGATCGATGATCTCGTAAGTGACCTCGTCGTCCAGCGCCTGGAGGATCGGATCGAGCGAGGCGTGGGTGGGATAACCCAGCGCCGGGTCGTAGCTGATCTGGCAGTCCGACGAGGGGAAGTTGTCGAGGCACTCGCCTGCCTCCTCGAAGACGTGTTCGACGGTGAGGGAGCCGTAGTCCCATTGGCACGTTGACTCGGCCCCTACCACCTGCCCGTCTTCGACGGTGACAGTCACCGGCACGCCGCTGCAGGGCATGAAGGCGTAGATTTCCACCGTCATGGTGTAGCTATCCGAGCCGTTGGCCTGCCACTTCGCGTAATTCGCGGCCAGAGCCTGCCGGGCGACGAGGTTGGGGCCAACCCAGGCGGCGAGCGGGATCAGCATCGCCAGACACAGCAGCACGAGACACCCGCCTCCCAGGAGAAACCAGACCCGACGTGCGGACCGCGCCGCTGTGCTATCTGGTGCGCTCATCTTGGGTCTCCCCCCTGTGAGTTCGGCGAGCGGGTAGCAAGGTCGGAGACGAACGCCTCGACCGTCAGCGGCGCGGAGTCCATGCCCAGCGCGGCGGCGAGGCGCAGAAGCTGCGGCGGCTCGACCTCGGCCTGGGCCAGCACGTCGGCGCGGGAGAGCACGACGGCGGCAGGGCCATCAGCCAGCACGACACCGCCCGCCATGACGATCACCCGCGCGAAGTGCTCGGCGCAGAAGTCAATATCATGGGTGATGGCGATCACCGTGCGGCCCTGCGCCTTCAGGTCCTCCACGATGCGGCCAATCCGCTCGATGCTGGGCGCATCCTGGCCGGTGGTCGGCTCGTCGAGGATGACAGCAGGGGTCTGCATCGCCAGCGTGGCAGCCAGCGCCAGCAGTCGCCGCTGCGAGAGCGGCAGATCGTAGGGGTGCTTGTCCGCAGCGGCTTCCAGCCCGACCAGCGCCAGGGCTGACCTCACCGCATCTTCGACTGCTTGGGGGGTGAATCCCAGATTCTTCGGCCCAAACGCGACCTCCGCGCGGGCGGTGCGCTCGAAGAGCTGGTCGTCGGGGTTCTGGAAGGCGTAGCCGACACGGGCGGCGATCTGCGCGACGGTACGCTGGCGCGTATCCCAGTCACCGACCAGCACGCGGCCCTGCGTGGGCCGCAGCAGGCCGTTGAGGTGGCGGGCCAGGGTCGTCTTGCCCGCGCCGTTCTCGCCGATGATCGCCACCGCCTCGCCGGGCGCAAACGACAGGCTGACATCCCGCAGCGCGGTGACGCCGGTCGGGTAGGTGAAGGTCACGCCCTCGACCGCCAACGAGCCATCGTAGGGCGCGCTCACCGGAAGAACTCCACCGCCTGATCGAGCGTCACCGGCAGGGACCGATCCGGGGGGACAAGTCCCTGCGCCTGGGCCAGCCGGGCGGCGCGGGTGTAGCGCGTCGTGCCGACGCCGATCTCCTCCATCAGCGGGTCGGATAGGGCGTCGCGCGGCGGGCCGTCAACGACGATCGCGCCGTCGGCCAGGGCCACCACGCGATCGGCGAACGCGGCCACCCACTCTAGCTTGTGCTCGACCAAGATCACGGTCGCGTCGCCCGATGCAGCCAGCGAGCGCAGCGCAGCGAAGACCTCCTTCGTCCCCACCGGGTCAAGCTGCGAAGTCGGCTCGTCGAGGATCAGGACGCGGGGACGCATCGCCACCACCGAGGCGATGGCAAGCCGCTGCTGCTGACCGCCGGACAGGGCGAACGGCGAGTGTTCGGCATAGTCCGCCAGGCCAACTAGCACCAGCGAGTCCGCGACGTGACTCAGAATCTCGTCGCGGGGCAAGCCGAGGTTCTCCAGCCCGAACGCCACCTCCTCGCGTACGGTGAAGCGCGCCCCGGTGATCTGGTTGAACGGGTTCTGCACCACCAGCCCGGCCACCCCGGCCAGCTCGCCGAGGGGCGTGGCGGGCACATCCAGGCCATCGACGCGCACCGAGCCAGTCAGCGCGCCGTGATAGAAGTGCGGGATGAACCCCGCCAGCGCGTAGCACAGCGTCGATTTGCCCGCCCCGTTCGGGCCAACGATGGCGCAGAACTGGCCGGGCGGGACGTGGAGAGTCACGCCGCGCAGCGCGGGGATGGTCGTGCCAGGGTAGCGGTAGGAGAGATTATCGACCTGGATCATGGACAGCAATGGGTGGTTGGTTCTTCGTTTTTAGTGCTTGGTCGCGGCGGAGCTTGTGGATAAAGGCGTTCAACATCTTCTTGACCTTAAGCAGATGGGGTTCCAGAGTGAAGCAGGTATCATCAGTGAGGTAGCCCAGGTCGCGGGCGAGGAGCAGGTAATATTCAAGCTCACTGCCCGATCCCATCGCAATGTCGAGAAAGCGCAGGAGGCCGTTCGTCGTAGTCCGCCCGCATCCTTCAGCGATGTTCGCAGGTATCGAGATGGAGGCGCGCCGCATCTGGCTGACCAAGCCATACGTCTCTTCCCTCGGAAACGCGCGGGTGGCATGGTAGATCGCCAACGCCAACCTGTGGCTGCTCTGCCAGACACGCAGGTTCTTATAATCCTGCACGGCAACCCTCCTTGAAATCGGTTGTTAGTTGTTGGTTGTTGGTTGTTGGTTACGGGAAAGTCCTCGGTGAGCTTTGGATGATCCGCAACTCTCATCACCAAGAACCACTCACCAACAACCACTTACCAAGAACCAATCACCAAAAACCACTCACTAAAAACCACCCACCAGCAGCACGCGCGCGACGGCCATCCCAACCATCACCAGCACCAGCGCCCAGCGGAACGCCACCTGCACGCGCGAGTCCGGCAGATCGAACAGGCTGGTGCGCGGCCCCGACCGGCTGAAGGCGCGCGCTTCGAGCGCAATGGCCCGCTCCTCGATGTCTACCAGGCTGCCCAACACCAACGGCACGACCAGCGGGAAGATCGCCCGCAGGCGACGGATCAGCGAGCCTTGCGTTTCCAGCCCACGCGACCGCTGCGCGTCGAGGATGGTATTCGCCTTGGCCTGGAAGCGCGGCACGATCTGAAGGGTGGTCAGGACGATGTAGGCGATGTTGCCCGGCAGGCCGCGCTGCACCAGGGCCAGCATCAGCGCGTCGGGGCGCGTGGTCAGCGATAGCAGCAGGAAGCTGCTGACAACGATTAGGATGCGCCCGATCCCGGCGACGGCGAAGATCAGCCCATTCACCTTCATCGACAGCGGACCAAACGCGAACAGGACCGCCCCACCCCGCCAGAAAAACCCCTGGATCAGAATCAGCGAGAGCGCGAAGGGCGCGACGACCCGCCAGGTGGTGCGCAGAAACGGCCTCACCACCCGGCCCCACATCGCCAACGGCAGCAGCAGCGCGGCGAAGGCGACGTAAAAGACCCACGGCTCGCTGGCGAGGATGGCGAAGAACAGAAAGAACCCGGCCAGCGTCAGCTTGGTCAGGGGATGGAGGTCGTGCAGCCCGCTGGCCCGGGGCGCATACAGGCTGAAGGGAATGGACATGAGGTTATGCATAGGGGCGGGTGACGACCTTCGGTCGTTTAGGCCCGCCCCCAGGGCGCGAATCAGGAAGGTGTTCCGACGGCTTCCTCCGACACCACCTGCTCGGCACGCGGGAAGCGCATCAGGAAGCGACGCGGCAGCCCCTGGATGATCAGCCACACCAGCAGGTAGGAGATCATCTTGTCCAGCGGATCGGACGAGACGCCCTGGGCGAAGCTGGATGGCAGGATGCCCAGGCCGATGCCCCGGAACATCGTCACCAGCACGTCCTGGCCGCTGCCCGTCACGCCGCCGAACACGTAGGCGGAGATCGGCGCAGAGATGGTCGCCGCCACCAGCCCGGTGATGATCCCAGCCAGCAGCACCTTCCACAGCTTGCGGAACCAGGCATTCTCCGAGAAAAACCCTGCCAGCAGGCCGATCACGGCAGCCACCGCCGCAAACGGCGCGTAGGCGACGTTCAGGCCGCTGAGGCCCCAGATGAGATTCGCCAGCAGGCCGGTCAGCGCACCGGCCCATGGCCCGGCCAGCGCACCGACGAGAATCGTGCCAATCGAGTCCAGATACAGAGGAACCTTGAGCGCATAGATCAACTGCCCCATGGCAATGTTGATGGCGATGGCGACCGGGATCATCACCCAGGTCGTGGTGGTGAAGTCATGCCTTGTCCGGTTCATGTTGCTTCCCTCCTTGCTGGAAGCTGCCAGCGATAAGCGATCAGCAATCAAGCAGCCAGTGATTGGCCTGTATCGGTAAGGGTTCCCCGCCGTCCCTCCTTCCCAGCCACATGCCCAGCATGAGGGCGACTATACAACACACCAGGGAGGTTGTCCAACAACGGGCAAACCGGTGGGCCTGCCTCATTCCCTCCTGCCAGCGCAGTGCAGCATCCAAAACGAAATGGTGTATACTCAGGCTCCGGGTAGCGCCGCCGCACAGGCGCTCTCCTCTACCGCGCGCTGCCAGTCCATGCGTGAACAATGAGAGAGGAAAGCCTTGAAGAACAAGATCCTCATTATGGAAGACGATACCGCGTTGGCCCAGATGCTCACTCTGCTGCTGACCAAAGAGGGCTACCTCGTCCAGGTGGCAAGCGATGGGCCATCGGCCCTCGATTCAGCCGCCATGTGGTTGCCCGACCTCGTCCTGGTGGATGTGATGGTTCCTGGTATGCACGGCTTCGATGTCGTGCGCCGACTGCGCGAGATGCCGGATACCGCCAACACCTCGATCATCATCGTCAGCGCTCTCGCCCGCAGCGAGGACAAAATCCGAGGTTTTGAAGCCGGGGCGGACGACTATGTAACCAAGCCGTTTGACAACGCCGAGCTGTTGGCGCGCATCAATCTGCGGCTGCGGCGCTCACGGGACGATACCCAGCCGAGGCCCACCACGCAGGGTAAGCTGATCGCGGTGTTCAGCCTGCGGGGCGGCTCAGGCTGCACCAGCCTAGCTGTGAATGTCGCCACCGGCCTGAGCCTGCTGTGGCGCATGGACACAGTGCTGGTTGACCTGGCGCTGCCGATCGGCTCTTGCGATGTGCTGCTGAATCTGAAGCCCCGAAACAACCTCGGCGGGCTGGTTCAGTCCAGCGCGGCAGAGATGGAGCCGGATGTGATCGAGGCGTACCTGGTGCCGCACGAATCGGGAGTGCAATTGCTGGGCGGCGTGGTGAACCCCACCGATGCAGAGAGAGTGACCGACGAGCACGCCACTGCCATTCTCCAGCATCTCAAGGGTAGCTATCCCTATTTGGTGGTCGATACGCCTCACCACTTCTCAGGGCCTGCGTTGGCCGCCCTGGAACAGGCGGATGTCATCCTCGTGCCGATCCCGCCCGATGTCAGCTCCGTGCGGGTCACCCTTCCTTTGCTCAGCGTTCTGGATCAACTTGGCTTCGAGCCTGACAAAGTATGGCTCATCTTGAATACGCTATCCCCCTCCGGGCTGGACCGCGCGCGTATCGAAAAGGTGCTCGGACACAGATTTACCTGTGTCATTCCCTACGATCCCGCCTGGGGTGAGGCAGGCAACCTCGGACGCCCCCTGATGATCAGCGCGGCTAACCGGTCAGGCCTCACCGCTCTGGAAGACCTGGTGTGGGCGCTGAGCCGCTCGACCGAGCAGGATAGAGTGCCTCACATGCCTTCGGATATGTGGCGACGCCTGGCGCGCCGCAAGGGCAAAAGCTGAGCCGTGCGACTTTTCGCTCGGCAAAGGGACTCATCATGCTTCCACATGACCAGGGCAGGAGAGAGCGCCTCCTGCCGATCAATAGGCATGGTGATCGGGCGCGAAGATCGTCTGGACAATGGTGCGGGCGATGATCTTCACGTCCAACCACAGCGACCAGTTCTCCACATACCACAGATCGTATTTGGTGCGCTCGGAGATCGAGGTATCGCCGCGCAGGCCGTTGATCTGTGCCCAGCCCGTCATCCCCGCCTTTTCGCGGTGGCGCTCCATGTAGCGGGGGATGCTCTGGCGGAATTGCTGGACGTAGATCGGGCGCTCCGGGCGCGGCCCAACCAGACTCATGTCCCCCAACAGCACATTGATCAATTGGGGTAGCTCATCCACGTTCTTGGCCCGTAGCCAGCTCCCTATCTTGGTGCGGCGCGGGTCGTTCCTGACCGTCCAGCCCGGCCCATTCTGCTCGGCATCCTGGCGCATGGTGCGGAACTTGATCATCTGGAAAGGCCGCCCATCAAGACCCATCCGCTCCTGAGCGTAGAAGACCGGCCCCGGCGATTCAAGCCGGATCAACAGCGCAAACAGCATCATCAGCGGGGAGAGGGCGATCAGGCCGACGGTCGCGCCGATGATATCCAGGCCGCGTTTGAGGCTCAGCTTCCAGCCCCGGAGCTGGATATCACGGACATTGAGCAGCGGGATGCCGCCCAGGTCGTCAATGGTGACACCCGTTGTGACAAACTCAAACAGGTCAGGGAAGACGCGAATCTGCACGCTGCCACGCTGGCACATGCTGACGACCTTGACAATATCGCGGCGGGTACTGCCCTCCGGCAGGGCTACGATCACCTCCTCAATGCGGTACTGTTCGATGATATGGGGTAATTCATCTATCGTTCCCAGCACCGTTGCGCCCACGATCTCAGGGACGGTCTCCGCAGCATTGCCCTCGCTGCTGTTGGTGGCAGAGCCGTTGGAAGAGGTGAAGGGCACCACTCCAACGAGGTCGTAACCCAGGTAGGGCGACCACTGAATCTTATGCACGATGGCCTGAGCGGTCTCGCCAGCGCCCACCACCAGCGTCCGGTCGCGGCCCAGGCCGCGCATTCGCAGCCGATGCCACATCAGGCGGTGGGACACCCGCCCCAGCACAACGAAGACGATGCTCCGCAGCCACGCATACAGGATCATAGCCCGGGGGTAATCCAGCTCGAAGACGCTATTCTTGAACGTCAGGGCAGAAATCGCCACCGCCATCATAGTGGCGATGCTGACCGCCGCAAAGATGCTCTGCACCTCGTCCACACGGGAGCTAGCCCGGGTGATGTGGTACAGCTTGTTGAAGTAGAACACGATCAGCACCGATAGCGTCTGAACGAGCAGCATCGGGAGGTAGGTGATGAACCCAGCCACCTGGACCGGCTCAGTCGGGAAGGGGACGTGCAGGCGGAGCTGGTAGGCCAGGGCAAACGCCGCTGCCGTCAGCAGCGCGTCGGTTGCCATCTTGGACCCAATGTATAGCGTCCGAATACGAGAATGGCTCACCGCTCACCCTCGCTGCGGCGCACTCGGCGAGGCAAAAACCTCCGGCCACAGGCGCGGGCCGCCTCGCACAGCGATCCCCAGCAAGATGGCTAGGTGCACCGGCCAGGGGGTGGCCGCGCGGTAGTGTTTGTTGTAGAAGATGAGGAAGGCGCGTACAAACTCGAAGGCGGCGCGGCGGCTTTGGCGGCTGGCGGCCCGCTTGACGTGCAGCACCTGCACCTTCGGGTAGTACACCACCTTCCAGCCCGCCTCCGCCACCCGCTTGCACCAATCGAGGTCTTCCCCGTACATGAAGAACGACTCGTCCATCAGGCCCACCTTCTCGACGGCCTCGCGGCGGATCATCAGACAGGCCCCCACCACCGAGCCGACCTCAGCGATCTCATCCTCCGGCAGGTAGGTCAGGTTGTAGCGTCCAAAGACGCGGCTGCGCGGGAGCAGCTTCGAGAGGCCGATCATGCGCCACAGGGCCACGTCTGGCGTGGGCAGGCTGCGACGGCACGCCAGGTCGAGCGAGCCATCCAGCAGCACCAGCTTGGGGCCAATCACACCGATCTCCGGGTGGGCTTCCAGGTAGGAGATGATGTTGCTCAGGGCGCGGGGCGGCAGCTCGGTATCGGGATTGAGCAGCAGGGCATAGCGCGGCGCATTGGGAGCAGGGCCACACTCTGCAAAGCCGAGCGCTCGCAAGCCCAGATTGTTCCCGGCAGGGTAGCCCACATTGCCATGCCCTCGGATCAACGTCACCTGCGGGTAGCAGGCGGCCACCATCTCAGCGCTGCCATCCGTCGAGTCGTTATCCACCACCACCACACGCATCGCCAGCCGACCCTCGCTGGCAAAAACGGACTCCAGGCAGCGGCTCAGGTAATCGCGGGTGTTCCAGTTGACGATGACGATCCCCAGGTCGAGCATAGGCTGCAATTCTAACGTGGGTCGCCCCGGATTCCAAGCAGGCGGGGTGCCAGGTAAGGAGGTAGGACTCTAGTACAATTTTTGCTTGGAATCGCGCACCCTCGGTTATAATGAGGAATCGTAAGGGGATTCTGAATCCCAGATGGCTTGGCTTTTTGGAGTCAGTGACTCATCTTGATCAAGAGGAAGGGAAGGCATGAATACGAAGGGATGGATCAAATACGCCGTGCTGGCACTGGCGGTCACCGTCGCGCTGACCCTGAGTGCGTGCTCGCTGCCGGGCGGCACAAGCCAGGGGCCAGAGCCAACCGTTCCGCCAACGCCGCGCCCCAGCGTGCCAGAAGAGCCACCCAGTGAACTCCCCACGCCGTTGCCAACCGAAGATGTCGGTCAGCAGGCGCTGAGCGGCGCCAAGGAAACTTACCAGGAGACCTGGAACAACTACCTGCGCGACATGATCGCCGAGCAGGTGGCTGACCGGCAGCAGAAGCTCGCCCTCCTCCAGCGCTACGAGAATCCGGACATCACCGCGCAGAACCTCGGCGGGCTGATGACGGACATTGACTTGGTGGAGGATCGCACCACGTTCAACCTCACCAACAATGCCACGGTCGCTTCAGCCAACACCGATTTTGATGTGCGGGTGACCTACGCTAATGGGGACAGCGACACCCGCACCTGCCGTATGCCTGTAGCGCTGGAGCTGGACCCCGACGACGGGTTATGGTACGTGCTGAACCCGGCCCCCTTGCAGGTTTTTGCGGTCTGCCAGCCGTAGTTGCCGAATCCTTCGATCCGGTTCTGGCGGGGGGTGTGGCAGGGGAGCGCCCTCCGCCTTTTTTGGGGGAAACCTTTGGGGCGTGATTAGCGTTATATATATAGGATGAAACGATCCGGGGTTATTGGTGCGCGTGTTGCTGGGAAAGGATGCCGTTATGATGCGCGACCCAGAGTCTATCGAGTCGGGAGAAGAGCAAGCCGTATTTGCCGGGGTGGTGCTGGTAGCGCTATTTCTCGCCAGTGTCGCCGTGATTGCCCTCATTTATCTGCGCTGACCCACGCTCGGTCAGCCGACCCCCAGGCCGCGCTGATAGAGGGGCGCGGCCTTTTTGCGCCCGCACGCTACGGATGGGAGGCAGTGGGGAGGGTGCACAGGGGCTGGCCGCGCAACGCGGCACGCATCGCCTCGCGGTCGTCCCAGGGATATTCGGTTGTGCCGAAGGCCATGCTCTGCTCGTGACCTTTGCCACATGCCAGCACGATGTCGCCGGGGCGGGCCATCCGCACGGCCTCGTAGATCGCTTGGCCGCGATCGGGCACGCGCCAGAAGGACTCCCCTTCGATGCCCCCCGCCTCCGAGGCAGCGGCGGCGCTGGCGGCCATGATCGTCTCCAGGGACTCCGTGCGCGGGTCCTCAGCGGTGATGATCGTCAGGTCGGCCAGCTCGGCGGCGATCCGGCCCATCATGGCACGCTTATGCGGGTCGCGCAGGCCCGCGCAGCCGAAAACCACGATCACCCGGCCATCTATCGGGATCATGAGCCGGGCCGCCTCCAGCGCCCGACGCAGGGCATTGGGAGTGTGAGCAAAATCCACCACTGCCAGGAAGTCCTGCCCCTCATCAATGCGCTCCATGCGCCCCGGCACGCCGCGCACTGCCTCCACGCCACTGCGGATGGCGTCCACTGTTATCCCAAGCCCGCAGGCCGTCGCCGTGGCGGCCAGGATATTGCTCACATTGAACTCCCCCACCAGCGGCGTCTCGATCCAGAAGGGGTCTTGGGCGGGCAGCATAACCTGGATGCGCGTCGAGGCGGGGCCATAGATCACCCCAGCGGTGCGCACGTCCGCCCCGCTGCCCTGATCGATTGCATAGGTCAGATGACGGTCGGCAGGGATGGCGAGCAGGTACTCCGCGCTGGGCGCATCGTCCAGGTTGATCACAGCCAGCTTGTCCATCCCCTCCGCCGGCCCGCTGGTCTTGCGTGCCCCGCCCATTAGGTTTCGAAACAGCCTCGCCTTGGCGTCGCGGTAATGCTCCCACGTGCCGTGAAAGTCGAGATGCTCGTGCTGGATGTTGGTGATCACCGCCGCATCGAAGTCGCAGGCCGCAACGCGATGTTGCGCCCAGCCGTGCGAGGTCGTTTCCAGCACGCAGTGAGTCAGCCCAGCCTCAACCATCCGCCGCAGGTAACCCTGCACTTCGGGCGCGGTCGGCGTGGTGACGTGCAGCCCCGTATCGACGCTCTGATCGCCCAGAACGGCGTTGATGGTGCTGATCATCCCGGCGCGGAGGCCAGCAGCAGTGAGGATGCTGTGGATCAGATTGGCAGTGGTAGTCTTGCCGTCCGTGCCAGTGACGCCGATCATCACCAACTGGTGGGCGGGGAATCCCGCCTGCGCCGCCGCCAGATAGGCCAGCGCCAGCCCGGCATCGGCCACCTGAACATAGGGAACCGGGCAGACAACCCCATCGGGGGGCAGTTCACCGACCACCGCCGCCGCGCCGCGCTCGACCGCCGCGCTGATGTAGTGATGGCCGTCGGTGGAGAGTCCGCGCCGCGCCACGAATAGCCCGCCTGATTCAACAAGGCGGCTGTCCTCAACTACCGGCGCAATGACGTCTGGATCAGCGGCAGGCATAGCCAGGAGACCAGGAACATGGGCAGTGAGCTTGGAGAGTTGCATAGAACCCCATTCCTCCTCGCCCCACCCCGAACCTCGCTGCGCTCGGTTCTGCCCCTCTCCTGTGCTCACCTTGTACCCAACTTGCACTCAAAGTGTCGGTGTGTGAACCACAAGTGGAGAGGGGGAGGGGCACGGGATGGGGGTGAGGCTTATCGAACGCCAACACCCCTAATTCCAGGCAGTAAAGAAGGTCATGGACTGGGTGACAGAGGACCAGAGCTGCTCCACAGCCTCAGCGGCCTCGGGATAGTTGGCTGCGTTGGAGGGCTTGATCAGGATGGTGTATAGGGTATCATCAGCCACCACAAACCCCGTGCGCTGGCCGATGGGGTCAGCCGTGTCCTCGATCACGATGGCCGGAAAGCCACCGATGGTGATGTCCTGCCGGGTGGTGGTGGCCGGGTTGGTGTTCACCAGATATGGCTCGATCATCTCCTGAACGGATTTCCCATCCGTCGGGCCGACCAGACCGACAGCAATCGACACCTTACGCTCCGGGAAGACATAATCCGGTAGGGTCGGCAGGTCCGGCCCGCCCGCGATCACGCCGGGCCAGCTCGGCTCTGGCTGGAAGGCAGCAGGGTGCAGGAAGCAGTACCCCGCCTCGCGGTTGACATACTGAGCCTGGCCCGCGCCCGCCGCCGGGCACACGTCCTCTGGCAGCACGAACTCGGCGGGCGGGGGCGGGAAGAAGGCCAGTGATGAAGATACGGTGGCCCACACTTCGTCCGAGTCCGGTTGAGCGATGGGCACGAGATTGTCTACTGGGTGGAGGTGAAAGGCATACAGTGTATTATTGACCACCACATAGGTGTCGCGCCCCCCCAGATAGGCTGGCAGACCGGTGACCGCCACGGCAGGCTGCCCGGCCAGGGTCGTCTCCTCACGGGTGATCTGGCCTGCCAGGTCCGGGTAGAGGGCGATCTGCTGATCGGCCCACTGCCCCGCCGTGATCCCCGCCGCGGCACCCGGCGCGGCGATCACGTTGATGCTGAGGAAGGCGGCGGCAGGCTCCATCGAGTCATCGAGCGGCGGCCCGACAAGGTTAGTGCCATAGATGTCCTGGCTGACGGTAAACCGCTCCGGGTACAGCAGGCAAAAGCCTCCCTCCGGGTCGATCAACTGCGCTGTGCCGGGGGTTGCAGCCGGGCAGATCGCCGTCGGATCGGCCTCAGTGGGCGGGGCGGTCGGCTGCTCAGGGGCAGTGGTTGCTATCACCTCCTCGCCCCCAGGAGGGGTCGCCCCCGGCGTTGCTGGCGCAAGCGGCAGGCTACAGGCGATCCCTGCCAGCGCCAGCAGGGCCAGCGCACTCAATAACCTCACAGAACGGCATTGCATCACACTCTGTCCCTCCACTGGCGAAAAACGGGCGATGAGTATCGCCACTACAGCCTATCACGCACCGGTCAGGGAAAAGGTTCCAGCGGGGAGGGGGGATCGTCACACCAGCAGGATCACGATCAGGACCAGTTCCAGCAAGCCGCTGATCAGGTACTTGGAGTCGAGCGGGGGACGATCCACGAAGGCAGCGATAGCGCGGGCGACAAATTCCCCCAGCCAAGCCAGCCCAACAACCCGGAACGCCAGCGGGTCGGCCAGGATCAGGGGGGCCAGCCCCAAACCCACATACAGCCCGCCGAACACCAGCCGGATCTCAGCCACCGCGCGTGGATTGGGCACTTCGATATCGGCAAACCCCGCCCCAACACGCGGGCGAACGAGCGAGATCAAGCCAATGCCGATTGTAATAATCGCCGCAACGACCTTCAAGATTCCGAGCACAGCAGCCATACAACCCCTCCTGCCGATAAGGCACACTTGCCGGGCATCCGAATCCCGCCAAGAACCTACATCCCCTCTTGCGCCGGGGGATGCAGCCAGGGCCAACGGTGAGCCGATCAGGACATGGACTGGCGCAGCCCGGTGAGCTGGCTACGGAAGCTGGCATCGATCTCCTGTGCCCCGGAGCGCAACACCACGCCGCCCAGGATCGTCGGGTCGGTGCGGAAGACCAGCTCCGCGCCCGCCAGCGCCTTGACGAACTGGCTCTTCTCCGCGTCGGTGAGCGGCACAGCCGTAATGACCGTCATGCTGTCGCCCAGACGCCGCGCATCC
>DAOTYF010000001.1:0-16835 GCA_034434995.1 Anaerolineae bacterium | reverse complement strand
TTCAGATCCAGGGTCTCGGTGCCGATGCGGGTGATGGCATTGAGCAGGGACAGATGCTCCACCTGCTCCTGGCTGCGGGCGTACAGGCGGGCGTGTTCAATCGCCACCGCGGCCTGATCAGCCACCACACGCCACAGGCGCAACTCCGCTGGGTTGACGGGTCGCGCCCCCCTTGTGTCGTTCAGTTCCACCAGGCCGATGACCGTTCCCCGGACGGCAAGCGGCTGCGCTACCAACACGCTCATGCCCCACTGAGCCAGGCGCTCGCGGGTGGCAGGCGGGGTATCGGGGTCATCTGCGCGGGCCACGATGGCGCTTCCCTGTTTCAGCGCCGCCGCGATGGTGGGCCGCGCGGTTAGCGGGTGGGCCGGGCCTTGCCCCGGCGGCCACACCAACTCGCTGTGCATGGCCACGCTGCGGACTTCCCCCGCCTCCCGATCCCACATCGACAGGGTGCACCAGGGCGCGGCAGCGAGGTTGGCGAGCACCTGAGCCAACTCCACCAGCATCGTCCCGGCGTTGGCCGTCAAGGGGGTGTCTAGCCAGCGTGCGGCATCATGCAGCAGGGATAAACATCGCTCGATGTCCGGCTGGCCGTCGGCGAAGCCCGGCGCCGGGCAGCCGATCTCGGCCAGCCCGATAACTGCATCCCCCGCCCACATAGGCAGCAGCAGCACGGCCTCCAGCCCTCTAGAACGCATCCAGGCCGCCTCGCCGGGGTCGGGATCGGGATCACTCAGGCGGACCAGGGCGGGCTGGCCGGTTTCCAGCACCTGCACCGTGACGGGAAATTCGGCTAGCGAATAAACCTCGGTATCCGCACTGGGCCAGCACACACGGGCGCGCTCGGCCAGGGCGCGCACCTCCCCCCGGCCTTGATCCCACTCATAGATGGTACACAGATCGAAGCCGCTGATCTGCCGCAGGCGGCTGGCGAGGGTCAGCAGCACGCGCCCCAGATCGAGCGAGGAGGCCACCGCTGCCGTCGTCTCAGCGATGGTCTCGGCAACCTGGCGCTGTTGGCGCTCGCTTTCGAACAGCCGGGCGTTCACGATGGCAATCGCAGCCTGATCGGCGAATAGGCTCAGCAGCCGGGCATCGGCCTCGGAGAATCGGCGGGGCGAGCGACCACTGACCGCCGTGATGACCCCCAGGAACTCCTCCCCCCAGCGAACCGGCACGCCAAGCACCGCCCCGAAGTCGTAGCCGCTCAGGCGGGGCGAGCGCCCCTCCCAGTGGGCATAGTCGTCCACGATCAGGGGTTGGCCGGTATCCCAGACCTTGCCCGCCAGGCCCTCCCCGCGTTCGAGTTCGAGGCCAGTGGGAGCGGAACCCGGGCCGATGCTGACGCTCCATTCGAGCACGCCACGGCCAGGCCGGTAGAGATACATCCCCCCCGAATCGGCCCCCAACAGCCGCAAGGCGCCCCGCACCAGGGTATCCAGCAGCACATTCAGGTCAAGCTGGGAGGTGATATCGAGCGTGACTCGCCGCAGTGTCTCCAGTTCATCGGTCCGGCGACGGCTGGCCTCGGACAGCCGGGCATTCTCGATGGCAATGGCGGCCTGGTTAGCGAAGGCCAGCACCGTCTCCAGGGTGGCGTCGTCGAAGGTCTGTGGCTGAAGCCAGTCCAAGTTCAGGCTGCCGATCAGCCGGCCCCGCACCCGCAGCGCCGCCCCGATCCAGGAGCGGATGGGAATCCCCGGGGCGGAAATCCATGTGGGGTCGGTCAGCGTGTCGCCGATGGCTGTAATATCCCGCCCAGCCCAGCGATCCACCAGCACCTGGATCGGCAGTCTGGGGCCCACCTGACGGACCAGCTCGGGGTCGGGGAAGCCCCGCACGGCGGCCAGATCAAGCTCCCCACTCTCCGTCAACAGTTGGATGGACACGCCATCGCTCTGAACGACCTCGGCCAGCAGGCTCAGGATGTGATCCAGCACTTCGTCCAGGCTGAGCGAGGAGGTCAGCAGCGCGCCGACCGCCTGCAAGGTCTGGGCCAACTTAAGCTGCCTGCGCTCCGACTCGTACAGCCAGGCGTTTTCCAGGGCCACCGCCACCTGATCGGCGAAAGCCTGCAAGCGCCCCCCATGGTGGTGCTGGAAGAAGCCTGCCTCCTGGCTGTACAGGTTGATGAAGCCCACCACCTGATCCTGATGGCGGATCGGGGCCCCGGCGGCGGAGCGGATCCAGGCTGTCTGCGGGGAGGCGACCCAGCCTGGATAGTGGTGGACATCGCCAATGACCAGCGGCTCGCCGGTCTCCAGCATAGTGCGTAGGGTGGGCATCTCGTGAACGTGGAAGCTCATGCTCAGAACAGCGGTGGCCCAGTCGCCTTCGGCATAGCCCTGGCGGCGCACCACGCGGGCCACATCGCCCTCGATCAGCATGATGTTGGCCGCGTCGTGGGGCACGACCCGGCCCACATTGGCGAGGATGCGCTCGAACAGATCGTCCAGGTTGAGGGTGCTGTTGAGGGCGGCTGCCGAATCGCGCAGGGCCTCGGCTAGTGTGCGCTGCTCACGCTCGGCGGCCTCGGTGCGCTTGCGCTCGGTGATATCGCGCATCACGCCGACAAACCCGGCGGGCGTGCCATCGGGGTCGCGCACGAGCGCAGCGCTGATTTCAGCCGGGAAGGAGCTGCCATCGGCACGCAGCAGCGTATACTCGACGCTGCCCAAGCGGCCCGTTTGCAGGGTCAGGCGGGCGTTGTAGATGGCACGCTCGCGGTCCTCGGGGATGAACAACTCAAACCAGCTACGGCCCACCAGTTCCTCGACCGTATCCAGGCCGTAGAGGAGGGCCGCCTGCTGGTTGGCCAGCAGGATCATCCCATTCAGGTCGGTGTAGATCACGGCGTCGGGCGAGGTCTCGATCAGGGTGCGGTAGCGCGCCTCGCTCTCGCGCAGGGCGGCCTCGGCGCGGCGGCGCTCGGTCACGTCCTGAAACGCGCCTTCGTAGTACAGCAGGTTGCCGCGCTCGTCGCGGATGGCGCGGCTATCCTCCTCAACCTGGATCAGCGTCCCGTCGCGGCGGCGCAGTTCCATTGGGAAGTTGCGCACCGTGTCCGTTTCCTCCAACGCCGCGCGCACCCGGTCGCGGTCGGAGGGCCGGACGTGGAACTGGAGCATATCCTGCCCGACCAGCGACTCGCGGTCGGGGCAGCCCAACATGTCCAGTAGAGCGGGGTTGGCTTCCAGGATGCGGCCATCCGGCGCGGTGCGGTACAGCCCCACCGGGACCTGGTCGAACAGGCTCCGGTAGCGGGCTTCGCTCTCGCGGAGCGCCTCGGCGTCCTGCTGGCGCGCCAGCGCGGTGGCAATGTGCTGGGAGACGAAAGTCAACAGATCAAGGTCGCGCTGGCCGAAGCGGATAGCGGGCGTATAGCTTTGCACCGCCAGCACGCCGAAGGTCTGATCGCCCCGCTTCAGCGGCACGCCGATCCAGTCCACCATGGGCGTGCCCAGCAATTGCAGCTTGCCTCTGGCAGCCTGCGACTGCACCTCCGACTCGGAGATCAGCATCGGCTGCCCCGTGCGGATCACCTGTGCCGTCAGCCCCTCGCCCAGCGGCTGAGGTGGCGGCGGCGGCTCGGTCTCGTCCACGAAGTAGGGGAAACTGAGGATGTCTGTAGCCGGGTCATAGAGTGCGATGTAGAAGTTGCGGGCGTACATCAGCTCGCCGACGATCTGGTGGATCGCGGCGTAGAACTCCGGCAGATCGTCGGCGGTGCCGGAAAGGGCGGCGATGCGGTACAGGGCCGATTGGAGGGCGGCGGCCCGGCGGCCCTCGGTGATATCGGCAGCCAGTACGACCGCCCCGTTGACCCGGCGGGCTGCGTCGCGCAGCGGCGCGTAGGACGCGCTGATATGGACGGGGGTTCCGTCCCGGCGGTTATACTGCCCTTCTAGGCCACTGAACGACTCCCCGCTCAGCACGCTCCGCAGGCGTTCCTCGAAGGCCGCGCGCTCCTGCTCGCCCACTACAGGGAAGGGACGTCCCAGCACCTCATCGGTGCGCCAGCCAAAGACGCGCTCGGCGGCGGGGTTCCATATCCTGACGTTGCCATCGGCATCCAGGGCGGCGATGGGCAGCGGCGAGGCCGCCACCAGCGCTTCCAAGACCTGGTTGGTCTCGCGCAGGGTTCGCAGCAGGCGGCGCAGGTCGTCGATGTCGCGCCCTTCGGCGATCAGCAGCGCGACGTTGCCCGTCTCATCCATCACCGGCTTGAGCGAGAAATCCATCGCCAGCGACCCAGCGGCGCCGTTAATCTCCACCTGATGGCGCACAAACTGGCCCCTCGCTGCCTCCCGGATCGCATCCCGGATGCGGGCGCGGTCGGCGCTGCCCCACCACGGACCTTCCCACAAGGGCTTGCCGACCACCGCCTCGCGCGGGACCCGGGCCAAGTCCAGGCTGGTCTGGTTGGCCTCGATCACGCTGCCGTCGAGGTTCAGCAGGGTGATGAACTGGAAGGTGCGGTCGAAGATCGCCCGGAAGCGCTGCTCGCTATCCCGCAGGGCCGCCTCGGCCTGCCGCAGGTCGGTGGTATCGCGGATGATCGAGTACAGGTAGGTCTGCCCGTCCAGCTCAAAGCGGCTGGAGATCACCTCCACATCCCGGACCTCGCCGGAGGCCAGGCGGTGCTGAAAGTGAAACCGGTCGGTGGGCGAGCGGGCGGCGCGCCGCATGGCGGCCCGAATTTCCTTCTCCGGCAGGGTGTTGATCTCCGTGATCCGCATTCGCTGCAGTTGTTCGCGGCTGTAGCCGTAGAACTCAGCGGCGGCGGGGTTGGCGTCAATGATGTCGCCCGTCCGGGGGTCGATGATCAACTGCACCGCCTGATTGCCCTCGAACATCTGGCGGTGGCGGGTCTCGCTGGTCAGAGTTCTCACCTCGGCGCGGCGGGCGGCGGTGACGCCTCGGCGCAGCAGGGCATAGACCAGCGCCGAGGTCAAGACGATGAACGCCAGGCCCTTGTAGGTCTGCAGGCGGGTGGCGGTCACCAGATCGGGCGACAGGGCGAGAACCAGGCGATCAGACAGGAGGATGTATGCCCCGGTGGCGAGGAGGTAGATCAGCGCACCATACAACGGGTTGGGTCTGCGCCGCAGCCCGCGCAGCCCCGCGGGAAGTCTCATAGCAGCTCCCTCCTGGCCCGCCCCCTCTCCGGCTGTGGGCCGGATGGCGGGCACATCAGGCGAATGAGCGGGCGCAATCCGGGCCGATGCGATGGAATGATGCCGGGCCGGCGACGGGGTACTTACAAGCCCATTGTATCACACATAGCGCCAACCAGCGCAGGCGGTCGCGGGTCGCGGAGGGCCATGCGCGGGCCGGATTCAGCTACCTGGCGAGGCCGGTTCCCCGGCTGCGGCGGCCCTACTCCCCGCCACCGCCGGGTGATGGCGGTAGATGCCGCGATATTCTTCCGGCAACATGCGTGCCAGCGTCACCATCAACTCCTCAGTATAGCGATCCAGATCGGCGGAGCGGGCGCGGCCTGCGGGCAGGCGGATGGGAGGGCCGAAGCGCACGTGCACCTCGGCGCGGCGCAGGCGCAGCAGCGAGGGGAAGACCTTCTCCGTGCCCCAGCAGACGGCGGGCAGGATCGGCACGCCTGCACGAGTGGCGAAGTAGGCTGCGCCCGCCTTGCCCTGCTGAAGCCCCCCTGTCCTCGAGCGGGTTCCCTCGACCGCCATGCCCAGGCAATGACCGTCTTCCAGCAGGGCCAGCGTCTGGCGGATGGCGTCGCGGTCGGCTTCGCCGCGGTTGATGAACACCGCTCCGGCGACGCGCAGCAGTGAGCCAAAGAACAGGTTGCGCTCATACTTCTCCGCCGCCAGCACGTACAGCGTGCGCGGCATGGCGACAAACACCGCCGGGGCGTCGATCAAGCTGAGGTGGTTGCTCAACATGATGAAGGGGCCTTGAGCCGGGACGTGCTCCAACCCCTCGATATGCAGCCGCACCAGCACGCGGAAGAGGGCCTGGAACACATTCCGCAGGTCACGGTACAGACGGGCAGGCAGAAAAGGATAGCGGCGCGACACAGCCTGAGTCATGTAGCAGAAGCCCTCCGGTCAGACAAGTTGTGTGGGGTGTGGTGTGCGCTGGATAGTATACCCCGATTCCGGGGGCTTTTGGCTCCGGGCCGCGCGGGGGGAGGCGAGGGTAGATACTTCTTCCCATTGACCTCCTCCCCTTTTTGCGGTATAAAACATACCGACCGGTCGGTATTTTCTGTGGAGATGGAGGCTCAGTGGGAACCGTCATTCGCTGGATCGGCCTGGCGCTGCGGCGCGTCGGATCGCTATCGCGCAAGGAATTGAGGCACATCCTGCGCGATAGGAGCGCGCTGTTCCTGGTTGTCTTCGCCCCCGCCATCGTGTTGGGGCTGCTGTCGTACGTCTTCGCCTACGACGCCAACGAGAGCAACCTGGCCGTGGTCGATCTCGACCAAACGCCGCTCTCGGCGGAGTATATCCGCACGCTGACCAGCGATGGGCATCTCCACGTGGTCGCCACGCCGGGTAGCTATGAAGAGGCTACCGCCCTGCTCCAGAGTGGCCGCGCCGATGCCGCGCTGATCATCCCGCGCGGCTTCGGCGCTGACCTGGTCGCCGGGTCGAGCGCGCCGCTGCACAACGTGGTCGATGGCGTGGATACATCAGCGGCGCGCTCAGCCATGCGCGCCGTCGAGCAGCGCACGCAGGTCTTTGTGGCCCGGCAGGGGTTCGGCGGCCCACCGCCCATTGATGTACGGGTTCGCGTCTGGTTCAACGAGAACCTCGACCCGCAAGACAGCATGGTTCCGGCGCTGATCGCGCTGGTGCTGATCCTGCCGGCGATGGCGGGCGGCCTCAGCCTGACCCGCGAGAAGGAGACCGGCACGTTGGAGACGCTGGTCACCACCCCCGCGCTCGGCTCGGACGTGCTGATCGGCAAGCTGGCGGTGTACCTGGCGCTGGGGCTGATCGGCGGGTTGTTGTGCTTGGGAGTGGCGCTGTTGTGGTTCGGCGTGCCCTTCCGGGGCGACCTGGGGTCCTGGCTCGGCGCGACGGCGCTGTACCTGTTGGCCTGCATGGCCTTCAGCCTGCTGGTCTCCAACTTCACCGCCAGCCAGCAGACGACGATGGCGATCACGCTGATCGCCCTGTTCATGCCCGGCTTCTTGATGAGCGGGCTATCCGACCCCATCGACGCGGGATGGACGGCCTCGCGGGTGCTGGCCTTTTTCCTGCCGACCACCCACTACATCGCCCTGTCGCGCGGCATCACGCTCAAGGGGCTGACGCTGATCGAAATGTGGCCCCATGCCCTGGCGCTGGTCGCCATCGGCGTGGCCGGGCTGGGCGCGGCGATGGGGCTGTTCCGCAAGAAGATCGGGTGAAAGAGGAAAGAAAGTGGGTAGTTTACCGTGAACCGTAAACGGCAAACGGCAGCCTGACGCCCGTCTTGGACTGTTCACTTTTCGCTCCGCACTCGGTACTCGGTACTCGGCACTCCTATGCACACCCTCCACCGCCTGTACGCCCTGATCGTCAAGGAACTGCTCCAGTTCTCCCGCGACCGGCTGCTGCTGCTGGTCATTCTGATCGGCCCAGCCATGCAGTTGTGGGTCGTGGGCGGCAGCAGCGATTCCTCGGCCAGCGGCATCCCTGCTGCCGTCATTGACCTGGACCGCAGCGAGCTAAGCCGCCAGGCCATCACCGCCATCGACAACACGCCGGAGCTGGCCGTGCGTTACTATCCAGCGACGATGGTCGAGGGCAGCGCGTTGATCGACCGGGGCGCGGCGGGCCTGCTGGTGATCATCCCGCCGGGCTTCGCGGCCAACCTGCGCCAGGGCGTCCAGGCGCAGGTGCAGATGATCGTGGATGGCAGCAACGTCTCCGCCGCTGGAGACGTACAGGGGGCGGCCCAGGGGGCCATCGAGACGATGGGTTGGAACATCGCGCTGGCGGCCCAGGTCGCGGGGCGGCCCGCGCGTGGGGCCGACCTGCGACAGGAAGCACTGTACAACTCGGCCCTCGACGACCGCCTCAACGAGGTGACGGCGCACCTGGCGTTCTTCACCTTCCTGACCGTGTCGCTGATCGCGGTGATGGGCATCGTGCGGGAATTGGAACTGGGCACCATCGAGCAGCTCCTCATCACCCCGCTGGGCCAGGTGGAGTTGATCGTCGGCAAAGCCGTCGGCCCGGCGCTGATCGGCCTGCTGAACTTCGGCGGGATGTTCCTGATGGCACGGTTGATGTTCGGCCTGCCAATGCGGGGGTCGCTGCCCCTGCTGGCGGCGATGGCGATTCTGTACCTGAGCAGCGAGGTGTGCATCGCGCTGCTGATCTCGACCGTCACCCGCACCCAGGCGCAGGCCATCACGGTGGTGTTCATCTGGATCATGGTCGCGCTGACCATGTCGGGCTTCCTGGTGCCGATCAGCAGCCTGCCGGGGGTGCTGCATTACGCGGCCTATGCGCTGCCGCTCCAGCACTTCATCGAGATCGTGCGCGGGGTGATGCTGCGTGGGGCGGGGCTGGCGGCGCTGTGGCCGAACGTGGCCGCGCTGGTCGCCCTCGATGCGGTGGTGATCACCGTCACGGCGCTCCTGCTGAAAAGAATCGGGGACTGAAAGCCCCTGGATGGCCCACCTAGCCACAAGCCGTGCCGGGCCAGGGACGAGGGGAGGCGCAGGTCGCCCCTGAGCACTGCTAGCAGCGCTCCAGAATCAGAATGTGCTCTTCCACTTCCCGCCGGGTGGCAGTCGCCAGCCGGGTACGCCACAGCCGTGTTTCGACCTCCCGGAAGGCCAGCTTGCGACACGCCAGCAGGCTCAGAAGCTCGGCAGTGCGGATCGGAACCTGGAAGTAGCTCATCTGATCCCCCACCACGATCGCCAGCTTTCCTCCCGGTGCGACGACCTGCTGCAACGCATCCAGCACGCGAAACATGCCACCGAAGTATTCCGTCACCACCCGGTGGTAGAGGCGCTCAAAACCAGAGGTGGCACCGCGCTCCGTTCGCGCTCGCTCGATCTGGTGCGCGAGGGCCTGTATCTCCGGGATGTCCGCCACGAACCGGCTGTCGTCGTCCGCCTTGAAGATGTTGCGCGTGTGGGAGCGCAACATATCCTCCTTGAGCGCACGCAGGTCGCCCCGGTCGCGGATGAACTCAAACAGCACCAGTTCGAGGCGGGTGATACGGGTGTAGTCCTTTTCATTCGGGTAGGGCGGCGACATGATGACGCAATCGACAGGGCGATCCACAATTTCCGCGAGTTGCCGCGCATCACCGGCAAAGACGGCGGCAGTTCCAGGGGCCACAATCTCCTGCATGGCAGCCAGATCATCTCTGATCTTGCTGAGCTTGCTCACCAGGGCCGCGTGCAGATCAGCGTCTCTGCGTTTCCGCGCTCGGACGTAGACCTCCGGGCCGAACCCTAGGTTGGACATGTCCAGCACCGCCACCGCCGCCAGCGCGAGCCGGAAGAGATCGCTAACCTCGCCACCGGGCAGCGCATCGATGGCTTGCCTGGCGAGGAGAACTTTCCGCAGCGGCAGGTCGCTGATCGCGCCCGCCGGAATCAGCGCCTTCATCGCGTCCAGATCGGCGACCGGCTCAGCGACCGGAAGTGGAAGGTCAGGCGGTGGAGGCTCGCCGGACAGAAGATCGGCGAACGATCGCTGGAAGGTGATCGCGTCGCCAAGCTCGGCCAGCGCCTCGCGCAAGTATCGAAGCAGCGCTTCCCGCTGTCGGTCAAACTCAGCCAGGTCGATGTTCCAGGTGGTCTTGACCCGGCTGGCAAAGACGGCGAACGGGTTGGCGTCTATCCCAATCGAGTCGATCCCCAGCCGCTTGCACTCGACGAGCGTCGTCCCTGTGCCCACGAAAGGATCAAGCACGACCTGCCCTGGCCGAATGCCGAAGCGCTCCAGCATTTCCGAGACGAGATGATCCGGATAGGCCAGAACGAACCGATACCAGTCGTGGACGGCATGGCCGCTCAAGTTCTGGATGGTGCTGTTCGTCTTCCTGACAACTGCCAACTCAGTACTCCCTGTACAGCCGATACCGCTTGTAACGCCGGCTGGCTATCTTGTTCAGGTCTCGCTCGCTAGTGAACTCCACAAACAGGAATGAGTCGTCCTGCATGACCTTGACGCCGACAGGGATGACAGGCAGCTCCGGGTAGTGCTCAGCAGCAAAGCCCGTCATCTGCGCGATCTGGGTCACGCCCAGCCTTTCCCGATACGTCTTGGCCTCGATCGGGATCAGGAAACCCTGCCCCTCGGTATTGACACCAATGTACAGGTCATCAATCTCGACCTGGCCGCCTGCCACGGTCGTCCTGAAATGGCTCTGCAGGTGATAGGCCGTCAGGCTGGTAAAGATGTCCACCAAGCGATTGTAGCGTAGACGCGCCAGGAGCGCCTGTTCGTCGCTCTCCTGGTATTTGAGCACGATCTGAGGTGTGGCATCCAGGACGGGGATCGCCTCAAGGTCTTCCGGGATGTCGAAGTACGGAGAGCGTTCGAGGCGCACAAAGACGTACCCGCCCTTACCTTCATCGGAATCGATGGCCCAGTGGCCGTGCCTCAGGATGGCATCCGGCAAGGCCGAGCGCCCGGTGCGGTAGGTGTAAGGAATGTCGGGCGGATTGCGGATCACCAGACCCAGGTCGGCGATGGCCTGCTCAACCTGCTCCTTGAGAAAGGGCAGTCGATCCGCATCTCCATATTGTGTTCTCAGTTGCTCAAAGACATGAACGATAACCCGGTCGTATGCCTTCAACTGGGCAGCATCGCTGGCAAGTTCATCGTTCATCAGCGCTTATTCCCCAGGCTCCAACAGTCTATCCCCCCACCGCCTCCGCCAACCCCTCGCCGCGCTCGATCAGCTCCTTGAACCGCTGCGTGAAGCGCGCCGCCGGGCCGCCGTCGATCAGGTCGTGGTTGAAGCTGACGGTGATGCACAGGTACTCGCGGGCCTCGATCCGCCCCTCGACCACGCCCGGCCTCTCCGCGATGCCGCCCAGCGTCACGCCCAGGTTGTAGGCAAACGACAGGATCGGCAACCCCCACCCGCCACCCGTCCCGAACATCCCCACGGCGGTCAGCACCACCGTGCCGACGTGCCGCTTCAGCAGGCGCGGGCTGCGGCTCAGCCACCCATAGAACAGGTCGCGGGCGAATGGGGGCAGAACCATCAGCCAGCGCACGACCCCGGCGTTGGGGGCCGCCTGCATCGCAGCGCGGTCGTGCTGCACCGCGCGGATCTCCTCGTGAATCTCCCGGATCGTCCGGCGGTTGGCCGCGCGGAAAACGTGCGCCAGCGGGAAGGTGTGCCCGTCCTCCGCCTCCACCTCGATGATGCTGGACACGTCCACGTCGTCGAACACGATCAGCCGGTTGCGCCAGTCCCGGTACGCATGGAGGCGGCGGTCGGCGTCGATGGCGCGGCCCAGGCAGGCCAGGATGAACGCGGTGAAGGATAGCGCCTCGCCCGTGCGGGCGCGGTGCTCGCGGATCAGCCGCCGCGCGTCGGTCACGTCGGCCTCGATCAACCCGTGGATGGTGTGCTTGCGGCTGCCAACGCGCACCGCGTCGACCACCACCTGCCTGCTCAGCGGGAAGGGCAGGACCTGGTAGCCGTCAGGGTTGTGTATCATCGTTTCTGCTCCGCGAGTTGGCCCATTTCCCCGAAGCCTGTACGGGCAGGCTCGCTATCGGCTAACGCCGCGCGAGGAATGCCAGCCGGATGACGAGCAAGACCGCGAGGACATCTACCCCCAGCAGCACCCATTCAATCGGCGACACGGGGACGACCGTGAATCCAAACAGCGCAATGAGCATAGCGATCACTTGCGTGGCGATGATGGTGCCGGTGTGGGAGAGAATCGCGAAGCGCACCTGCTTGCCATTCGTCGCCGCCCGCTCCTCGTGCACCGCTGTTTCCCAATTCAGGATCGATGTGTGCTTCTCCATCCGCTCGCGGATGTAGTCGGCAATATCTCTGATGCGCAGGTCGTTCTGCGCCCATCCCACCGCCAGGAAATAGGCCAGCGGGGGGTAGATCAGGGCGAGGGCCTTGTTGGTGATGCCGAGGCCCATCAACAGGCCCGCTATCGTCAGGGTGATGGCCACGATTTGCTGGCGCAGCTCGATCCGCTTGACAATCTCATTTCTGAGGGCATTATACTCCAGCTCAAGTTCGTCTCTGGTGAGCTGTCTGGGTTGCTCGTTCACCTGACTCCTCCTCCGTGCCGGATTGCTGAACCACTTGACCGAATCTCCCGCGCGTCGTGCCCTTCCACCGCCGCCTGGCGGCTCATCCCAGCAGCGTGCCGAGCTTCTCCAGCACCTCGGCAACGACGCGCTCCGGCAACCGCGCGAGATGCTCGGCCTGGCGCGCCCGCCAATCCAGGCTCTTGACCTGATCGGAGAGGATCACGCCGGAGACGGGCAGGCCGGGCGGGATGGCCACCTCGAACGGATACCCCTTCACCTGGCCGGTGATCGGGCACAGCAGGGCGAGGCCCACCTTGCTGTTGTACGCTGCCGGGGAGAGCACCAGCGCGGGACGGCGGCCTGCCTGCTCGCGCCCGGCTTGTGGGTTGAACGTCAGCCGGATCACGTCACCTCGATCCGGGATAGCGGCCATCACCACGCCTCGCGCCCAACAGCGTCCCCGGTGTCCACCTCGCCATGCAGGTTGTCAGGCCGGACACCCGCCAGCAGGTCGTCCAGCGTGACTCCCTGCGCCGGGGCGGGCGTGATCACGAGTCGGCCTTCCACCACGGAGAGGTTGACCCGGCTGCCCTGTTTCAGCCCAGCTTCGGCGGCAAACGCCTGGGGAATGCGCAGGGCCAGGCTGTTGCCCCACTTCTGAATGCGCGTGTGCATCCCGTCCTCCTGAAATATCTATATTGTAGATACCGCCAGTATAGGCAATGTGGCGCAGAACGTCAATGTCCCGCCGCTGTAGCGCTTTGGCTACGGCTAGCGGGACGGGTTGGTCGAGGTAGAGGGGCGGTTTGCCGGGTGGCTCCGGTTCGCTCATGAGGCTTTGGCCCTGGTGCGCAGCTCCGCGAGCTTGCGGGCGACCCCGTCCCGCATTGCCTCGATGGTTTCAACCAGGCGCTCGACGGTCGCCTGATCCGCCTGGATCGCGGCGTCGATCTCCGACTGGTGGGCATGGTAGTAATCCAACGCCGCCTGGACTTCGGCGGGGGTCAGCCCGAATTCCTCGGCGATGCGGTCGATGCTCCACGCGCCGCCCGTGCCCTCATAGGCCAGGGCGATCTCCGCGACGGTGATGGGGTGGCCCGCGATGCAGGGCCGCCCGCCGCGCACGTCCGGGTCGCGGGTGATGGGTTCAGGGGGTTGAGTCATACCTGGGTTCCTCTGGCGGGGGATCACACCAGATGATCGCGCCACGGCGAAGCGCTATGCGACCTCGATAGCCCGTGCGTGGGCGATCTCGCCGCGCTGGATGGGGCGCACCTGGGATGGGTAAAGGGAGATCACGGCGACGGTTTCCCCATCCAGCGTGATGAACTCCACTTCATAGCCCGTTCCCTCGCCATGCACCAGCACCACTGTGCCAATATCGCCTGCTGCAAGGCGGTGTTCGGGCATATCTTCATTAAGCACCACGAGGTCAAGTTCTTCGATCTTCATGATCGTGTCCTCCGCCTCCGCAGCCGGTACGCCGTCACGAACTTCGGGATGTCACTGCCCGTCTCAACGATCCACACGGCGCGAATCTCGGGATTTCGACTTGTCGCCGAAAGTAGCCGGGTTGAGGGTAATGCGCTCAAGCAGCCGTGTTTCGTCCATCGTGCCACCTCACCTGACCGCCCGCTGAACAACCTCGCCCATCGAGGTTACATCATACCCCTCCAGCGCCGCCACCGCCGCGCGGAACCCCTCGTCCGCCAGCAGCGCCAGCAGTGGCGCGAGCAGCGGACTCTCGGCGTGCTCGCGCGGGATGAACTCACCAGCCTTGTGGCTTGCGAAACGTTCCTACTGCGTCGGTCATGACTATGGGGAACTGACTCGCTCGTAGCGCCTCTTCGGTGATGGGTCGGTAGAAATTCGCGTACCTTACCAACTCGTGACTGAATCTGACTTGGCTGTAGTCGATGTTGCCCTGCGCATCCCGGTATTCTGGCCTGTTAATCTGCGGGTTCAGAATGCCGATCTTCTTTTTGAGTAGCACCTTGACCATGCGAACTGGCTCTGCGAGATCAGAGTCATTGGAGATGATCACAGCCATTGCGTAGTCGTTGATGAAGGCATCGTACAGCAGGTGCGAGGCAAGGTTCACATCCGAACCCTTCTCCTCGGTATACAAGACACGCACGTATTCCAGGCTGCCATCGGGCAGCGGCTCGGCCTTCGGGAACGTGCGTGTGTGGGTCAGAAATGACCCTTCGATGATCGTGAGGTTTGGGATCGTCCGCAACGCCCGAAAATAGGTCTGCTGGCGGACAGGTTGCTGCGGATCGTGGGGACGAGGTTTGACAACGCCAGTGAACACCTTGATTCGATTGATCACGTTGTTGGTGAGCATGACCTCGCACAGCTTTGCCAGGTTCAGCCAGCGGTAGGGCGTGCCCTTGGTGCAGCCGTAGTAGACGTTGAAGGCATCGACATACACATTCGTGAGGTAAGGCATGGCAGGCTCCCAGAAACAGCAAAAGCCGCTTGCGCGGCTCTGCGCCCTGCCGCCAAAGCGAACAGGGGGGGTATGTTTCTATTATAACATAAGCCAGGCGGAAGGCAATCCCTATGCCCTATCGCGCCACCAGGTTACCCATCTCCCGCACATCATACCCCTCCAGCGCCGCCACCGTCGCGCGGAATCCCTCGTCCGCCAGCAGCGCCAGCAGTGGCGCCAGCAGCGGACTCTCGGCGTGCTCGCGCGGGATCACCAGGTCGTAGCGCTCCCAGCCCACCGCCACGAAGTCCAGGCGCAGGGCGCGGGCCGCCGCCCGGACTCCCAGCCCGCAGTCGGCTGCGCCGCTGCTCACCGCCGCCGCCACCGCCAGATGGGTGTACTCCTCGCGCTCGTAGCCTTGCACCGAGGCCGGATCGATCCCCCGTTTGCCCAGCTCGTAGTCCAATAGCAGCCGAGTCCCCGCGCCGCGCTGCCGGTTGACGAACCGCACATCCGGGCGGGCCAAATCCTCGAAGCCGCTGATCCCCAGCGGGTTGCCCGGCGGCACGATCAGCCCCTGCTCGCGGTGGACGAGGGTGATCAAGGCCACATCGCGCCCGGCGAGGTACTGGTCGATGTACTTCCAGTTGTACTCGCCAGTGCCGGGGTCGAGCAGGTGCGACCCGGCCAGGTGGGCCTCGCCGCGCCGCAGCGCCACCAGCCCGCCCAGGCTGCCGACGTTAGCCGATGACAGCCGGTAGCCAGGCGCGCGCTCGGCGAGGAACTGCGCCAGCAGGTCGAGGGTCATGTCGTGCGAGCCGATGGCGACGATGGTGCGGGCGATCTCAGCGGGCGAGCGGACCAGGTGCACCGTCACCCCCGTCCCCGCGTCCAACCCCTCGGAGAAGCGTGGGATGCGGACAAGGCCATCAGCACGCACCAATGAGGTGATCACCCCCGCCCCGCGCGACAGCGGCGTGGCGATGACCCTCTCCCCTACCTGCCCCACCGCCACTCGCACAAAGTCATCATCGCCGGGCGGAGAGGTGATCTTGCGGCTGAGGGTCGCCTGGATCGTCGGTGGCTCGGCGGGCGGCTGGCCCAGCCAGCGCCGGATCAACGGTTGGATGAAGATCTCCCCGGTCAGCGCGGCAGAGACGGGGTAGCCCGGCACGCCAATGACGGGAATGGCCTCAACCCCCGACCCCCTCTCCACTCGTGGAGAGGGGGAGTCGGGCGCAGCCCGACGGGGGTGAGGCTCCACCTCCGCAAGCACCCGACTCAGCACCGAGTCGAGATCGCCCATGACCTCCTCACTGGTTACGCGCAGAACAGACATGCCCAGGCTCTCAAGGTACTCCTGACGGATCGCATCTTCCTCCGCCGTGTACTCGCGAATCGGCCCGTCCACTTCGACGATCAGGCCGCACTCTGGGCAGTAGAAGTCCACAATGAATCGCTCGATGGCGTGCTGTCGCCGGAATTTGTGCCCGCCGAGTCGCCGGTTGCGTATTGCCTGCCACAGCCGGTTTTCTGATGGCGTTGGCGCATGGCGCTTCTGGCGCGCTAGCGGCTTGAGCTTGCCCCACAGCTTGCCAGTCTGGGGAGTGTGCGGGCGCTGTAAAGCCACCATCCCCAAGATCACCGGATGCCCTGGCCTGACCGCCACGCCGTGCACCAGCACCTCGCCCAATGCCGCGATGGCCTGCGCAGTGAAGTCCTCGCTGCCTGCGCTCGACCCCGCGTTGACCAGCACCAAGTCGTGATGCTGCGCCGCCTCGCGGATCGCCGCTCGGATTGCCTCGAACTCATCGGGGATGATGGGCCAGCGGGTCGGTGTGCCACCCCAAGATTCGATCTGGGCTGCCAGGACCAGGCTGTTGTACTCAATGATGCGCCCCGGCTCCGGGCTGTGCAGGGGTGACAGCGCACCTACGTCCTCCAGCGACACCAGCTCGCTGCCCGTCGGGATGATCGCCACACGCGGCCTGCGCCGCACACTGACGGTGGCATGGCCGCTCCCCGCCAGCGCGCCCAGATCGACCGGGCGCAGGGCGTGGTTGGCGGGCAGCACCAGCTCGGTGGCGACCATATCCTCGCCCATCGGTCGGACATGTTGCCATGGCGCCACCGACGAGCGGATGAGGAGGGCCTCGGCCTGAGCCTCACCC